>CAJADV010000392.1 GCA_903938575.1 uncultured Gammaproteobacteria bacterium | reverse complement strand
GCATCTAATCGGGCTATATGCGCCGGTTATGATTCCGGGACATTGATCCTTCACGATCTAATAGGCATTATTCGGCTTGTTAGTACCCCAATAAAACTCAACCGGCAGCAAATGACCGTATGAACGAGCAGCAATTCAAGACATTGGAAGAGCTGCAGCAGCACCTCGGTGGAAAGGTGAAGCGCTTGCGCCTCAATCGGAATCTGGACCAGCGGACGACTGCCGAAAAGGCGGGTGTTTCGGAAAAGGCGCTACGCAATCTCGAGACGGGCAGGGGTTCCACCGTAGAAACGCTGCTCCGGGTGCTCAAGGCGCTCGAGTGCCTGCAGGGGCTCGAGATGCTTGCGCCAGAGGTGAGCGTTAACCCCTTGGATCTGCTGCGTCAACCAAAAGCAGCGCAACGCGCGCGGCGTGCGACCAAGCCGACCGGTGCGGCCTGATGGACACGCCAGTCATCGAGGTGCGTATCTGGGGCCGCAGGGTCGGCGCGGTGGCACCTGACCCGCGGCTGGGGTGCTACGTCTTCGCCTACGATCCGGCGTGGCGCCGCGCCGGCATCGAACTAGCCCCGATGTCCATGGCCCTGGCCGACACACGATCAAGCTTCGCCTTCCCCGATCTTGCGGAGGCCAGCTACAAGCGCCTGCCCGGCCTTTTGGCTGATGCGCTGCCCGATGATTTCGGAAACGCGCTCATAGACGCATGGATGAGCAGCAAGGGCGTGGAGAAACGTGCGATCACCACGCTTGATCGACTCGCCTACATGGGCAAGCGAGGCATGGGGGCGCTGGAGTTCAGGCCGGCTCGCGGTTCTCATCGCGAGAGCGCAGAGCCAATCGAGATGCGGCGGCTCGTGGAGGCTGCCCGCACCGTTATCCAGGGCGACCTGACCGGGGACGCCGCAGCCCAAGCGGCGCTGGCGAATATCATCCGAGTGGGGACATCTGCGGGCGGCGCACGCGCGAAGGCCGTGATCCAGTGGAACTCGCAAACCAATCAGATTCGAAGCGGCCAGTTTGACGCTTCACCGGGCTTCGAGCACTGGATGCTCAAGTTCGACGGCATGGGCAAGGACAGGGAGCTGGGTGGCGCGGCGGACTACGGCCGGATCGAGTACGCCTATCACCTGATGGCTCTAGCGGCGGGCATACACATGTCGCCGTGCAGGTTACTTGAAGAGAACGGACGAGCCCACTTCATGACCCGCCGTTTCGACCGCGACATACACGGTGGTGTCACCGTGAAGCACCACACCCAAACCTTTTGCGCGATGGGGCATCTTGACTACAAGCAGCGCGCGACGCATGCCTACGCTCAGTTATTCATGGCCATTGCGCGACTTGGTCTGGGCGACGAGGCAATGGGCCAGGCGTTTCGTCGCATGGCATTCAACGTGATGGCCAGAAATTGTGACGATCACACCAAGAACTTTGGGTTTCGACTGAAGCAAGGCGGACTTTGGGAGCTAGCGCCTGCATATGACATGACGCATGCGTTCAATCCGCAAGGAGAGTGGACCTACCAGCACCTGAGGAGTGTGAACGGCAGGTTCAGTGGCATCACACGCAAAGACTTGTTGACCGAGGCGGAGCGCTTCGGCGTGCGTCGTCCGCTGGATGCGCTTGCGGATATCCGTGCGGCACTCGATGGCTGGTCATCGTTTGCCGCTGAGGCGAGTCTGCCGAAGCCGTCGGCTGTTCGGATCGAGGCTGAATTTGAGCGGGTATGACCGTACGGCGCAATGGATCGCTACTTGAGTAAGGCGGCGATCGGGTGACAAGTCGTGTCCAATACACGAGCGGAGTCGCCCGTTAGCACCCGGGGCAGTTCTGCTAATGTGATTGGACAGGCTGAAAAGCACCGGATCGCGGCTCCCGCACCACGAGGTTTCATCCTAGACTCTCATCGGCTTGGACTGTCCCTCGGACGGAGCCGGGTAATCGGGACGAATGAGGGGCTCGCTGCCGTGAATCAATCTCCGGGCCCCGCTGAAGGCCAGATCAAGACACTGATCTACCGGAACTTCCTGTCGAGCGCGCTGGTGCCGATATTCACCATCGAGCTCGTCCTGCTCTGTCTGTACTTCGGCATCAACACCTTCATCTCCCACCGCAACAGCAATACGTTGCTCGAAGAGGCTACCGCCAACGTCAGCGAGATTGCGGCACAACAGGTGCTGGGTATCGATGGTCAGTTGCAGGAGGTGGCGCGGCTGGCGACGATCATGCAACGCGAGCATCAGGCCTATTTCGCTACCGAGGCTGCGGGCACCGGACCTTGTCCCCTGCACAAGGGAAGCCCGCAGTTCGCGCTCCATGCCAATGGCGCCTATTTCAAGAGTCGACCCAACGGCGGCGCCAGTCTTTATTACTCGGGCGGCACCCCCATCGGCGCCGCCGAGGCGCGCAAGGCGCTCTGTACCGAGTCGATGGATCCTCTCCTCGAGTCCATTGTCGAGACGAGCCCTGTCGTCACGCAGGCCTACATAAACACCTGGGACGGGATGAACCGGCTCTATCCGCCGATCACGGACGTTGCCGTGCAGTACGGCGCATCCATCACCATGCAGGACTTCAATTTCTATTTCCTTGCCGACGCCGCCCACAACCCCGAGCGAAAGCCGGTGTGGACCTCGGCGTATCTCGATCCGGCCGGGCAGGGACGCATGGTGTCCGTGATCGTGCCGGTGTACCGGGGTGATTTTCTCGAGGCTGTGAGCGGCCTGGACGTCACCATCAAGTCCTTCGTGGGCAACATCCTCTCGCTCAAGATGCCTTGGGACGCCCGCAGCCTCATGGTCGACAACAAGGGGATGATCCTCGCGCTGCAGCCCGGCGTTGCAAGCTTTCTTGCCATCGATGATGTCGATGCCTACGCCAACGATGTACTGCTGGGGCGTGGCGAGGCTGTGGATACGGTCGGCGCGGAACCAGTGGCAGCGGCCTTGCCGCTTGCGCAGCTCGCGCGCGTCTTCCGGGAAGGGCGACGCATCGACCGTATTACGGTGGGTGCGCTCGAATATCTCGTGAGCCAGGAGACGGTACCCACCACGGGGTGGCGCCTGCTCACATTGATCCAGACCGAGCATGTGCTCGCTCCCATAGAAGATGTAGAACTGCTCGGTCAAAAACTGGGTTTTGGCGCCATCCTCCTGATGGCCTTGTTCTATGCCGGGATGTTCCGCTACCTGCAGCGCAAGTCCCTGCGTCTGGCCGCCTTCATCTCGGAGCCCATAGAAAAGCTCTCGGCCGCTACCCGGGATCTGGGTCGAAGCGCGGTGGCCACTGCGCTCCAGCGCACGGGCATTACCGAATTGGACGCCCTCGGCACCAACTTCAACACGATGGCTCGCGAGTTGGAGACCAGGAATCAGTCGTTGCTTGCAGCACGTAATGCGGCGGAGGCCGCCAGCCGTGCCAAGAGCCGCTTTCTGGCCTCCATGAGCCACGAACTGCGTACGCCCATGAATGCGATTCTCGGTACGGCGGAGTTGCTTCAGGCAGAGCCCGGGGATCCGTTGCGCAAATCGCAGCTGGCGCGCATCGTCGAGGGTTCGCGCCGGCTGTTGGCGCAGCTGAACGCCATACTCGATTTCTCAAATCTCGAATCCGACCGGGTGGTGCTCGGCGAGGCTCGCTTCCGGCTCGCCGATTGTCTGCAGCAAATCGGCGCCGTACTGGTTCCCCGTGCGCAGGCGAAGCACCTTGCGCTGGAGACCTCTTTGCCGGACGCCATCGCCCGCATGTGGTTGCGAGGCGATTCACGGCGTCTGGAGCAAGTGCTGCTCAATCTGAGCGACAACGCACTCAAGTTCACGCAGCGTGGGAGTATCTGTGTGTCCGTGGCGCTGCAGGATCATGGCCCCACCGATGTATTGCTGCACTTTGCGGTAACCGATACCGGGCCCGGGCTTAGCGAGGAGGCGCAGGATCTGATTTTCATGCCATTCGAGAAGGGCGATGGAACCTTGACCCACCAGCTCGGTGGAGCCGGTCTGGCGTTAGTGAGTTCGCGGCGATTGGTTGAGCTGATGGGCGGGTATCTGGGTTGCCACAGTGTGCCCGGAGAGGGCAGTACCTTCTGGTTCACGGCACGGTTTTCCAAGTGCGACGAGCCCGTGATCGATGTGATTGAGTTGTCTGTTGAGACCTCTGTTGCCGAACTCATTCCAGTCGATGCGGCCGTGACGATCGAGGCAGAACCCCTCAGCGTCGATATACTCCAGGGCATCGTGTCGCATCTGCGGCAACTCCTGGAGCGGGAGGATTTTGCAGCGCTCTCTTTTGTCGCCGACAACGAGCGGGTTCTGCGGGCCGGGCTCGGCGAAGGTTATGAGCGCCTGCACGAGAGCGTGGCCGTGTTCGAGTTTGGTGCTGCGCTTGGTGTGCTGGATGCAAACAAGGAGTTTGGGGTATGAGTCGCGATCTTCAGGGCAAGCGCGCCCTCGTCACTGGCAGCAGTTCGGGTATCGGTGAAGCCATCGCCCTGCGCCTTGCAAGCGAGGGCGCTGACATCGCCGTGCATGGGCGCAACCGTGAGCGCGCGGAGGCCGTAGCGGGCGCCGTGCGGGCGCTGGGCGTGGAAACCATCGTGGTGATCGGTGATCTCGCGCGCGATGATATGGCAGCCGCCGTGGCCGATGCCGTTGAGGCCGCCTGGGGCGGGGTGGACATCCTGGTCAACAATGCCGGGGGTGAGTCCGCGGGTACGGGTACTGCGCCGTGGCTGGAGGCCACACCGGCTGAGTGGGTCTCGACCTATCAGGCCAATGTGCTGTCAGCGGTGCGCATGGTCCAGCGGCTCGCACCGTCAATGCGTGAGCGCGGGTGGGGCCGTCTGATCCAGGTGAGCAGCGTGGTTGGCCACGAGCCACTCACGGTGATTCCCGATTACGGTGCCGCCAAGGCTGCGATGATCAACATGACCAAGGGGCTCGCCAAGACCTTCTCGAAGGGCGGTGTGACGGCCAATTCGATCAGCCCCGGCTTGGTGCGTACACCCTCGGTTGAGGCGTGGTTGCGCGGCATTGCGGCGGCCTCGGGCTGGGGCGATGACTGGGATGCCATCGAAAAACAGGTCGTTGCGCAGTTTGTGCCGAATCATGTCGGTCGGATCGGTCGTCCCGAGGACGTCGCCCACGCGGCGGCCTACCTTGCCAGCCCGCGTGCGGGCTTCGTGACGGGTACCGACATGCTGGTGAGCGGCTGGCAACTGGGCTGAGGCCCGGCAGGCAGCCGGCTCATTTTTCCCAGTAGTACGGTGCGCGCTTGCTGTCCCCGGTGATTTTCTCGTTCATGGTTGCCGGGTCATAGAGCCGTCCGTTCAGCATCACGCCGCTCAGCGTGTCGGAATTGCGGATATCGTCCAGCGGGTTGGCATCCAAGATCAGCAGATCCGCGAGCTTGCCGGTTTCGAGAGTGCCGATATCGGCGTCCAGCCCCAGGTGCCGTGCGGGCGTTGCGGTGGCCGCGCGCAGCGCCTCGAGCGGCGTCCATCCGCCACGCACCAACGACCACAGCTCCCAGTGCGTGCCGAGGCCTTCCTCCTGTCCGTGCGCACCCGTGTTCACCATCACGCCACGTGCGGCGAGCTTGTGTGCTTCGCGGGCGATGTACTGGTCCTGGAAATCCACGTCGGGTGCCTTGACCCGGCGCACGCTCTTTGGCTGCAGGATGTGCGGCGGCACATGCCTGGAAAGAATGGGGTGCTCCCAGACGTTGGTTGCGGAGCGCCAGTACTCGTCGCCACCGAGCCCGCCGAAACTCACCACCAGTGTCGGCGTGTAGGCAACTTTGCTCTGTGAGAACAGCGAGAGCACATCCTCGTAGAGGACGCGTTGCGGAAAGTTGTGCTCGAGGCTGGTATTGCCATCCTGAATGATCGACACGTCCTGTGCGAACAGCGAGCCGCCTTCGGCCACCACCTCCATGTCCTCGGCAATCGCCGCTGCAACCACCTGCTGGCGCTGGTCGCGGCGCGGCTGGTTGTAGTTCTTGATGGAGTGGGCGCCCTGGGCCTTCAGCCGGCGCACATGGGCGAGTGCATCCTCGTAGGAGTTGATCTCCGCGTAGAGCCCCGGTGATCGGGCGCCGTAGATGATCTCGCCGGTGGAAAAGCTCCGCGGCCCGAGCAGGCGTCCCGCCCGCTGGAGTTCGGTGGCGGTGAATGCCTCGCTTGCGACGGTCGAGGGGTTGTGGATCGTGGTGACGCCGAGCGCCAGATGCGCGATCTGCGACCAGTTCTGCTGCGGCACGATGTCATCGTCGCCAAAGGGGCCGTGGGCGTGCGCGTCGATGAACCCGGGCATGACCGTCTTGCCGCTCGCATCTATCACCCGTGCATCCGCGGGCACATCAATGCCAGCGCGCGGGCCGATGGCCACGATGCGGGGGCCCTCGAGCACGATGGTGCCGTCTTCGATAATGCCGCCGTCGGCCCCGGACATCGTCACGATGCGTGCGCCGGTGATCGCCACGTGTCCGCGCGGTTTCGCGGTGTCCAGCTGCACGGCGAGCGAGACGCCTTCGGTGGGTGGGGTGAACGCGCTCGCGTTGCGGGTGCCGGGCGCTTCGGCTGCCGGTGTCAGGGCAATCATGTCGGCCAGCGCTGCGCTGTAGAGCGTCGGTCCCAGCGTCCACGAGAGCCGACTGCCATCGGCGCTCCAGGTGGGGAAGGTCGCACCGCCTGCGCTTGCGCGGGTGACCGGCACATCCTTGGCGCCCGAGCCTGCCGCGATCGCCTGCGGTCCGGGCAGCAGGGGCATGACCCAGGCTGCGTAGTTGTCGATGTAGGCCACGTGATCGCCGCGCGGAGACACCTGGTATTCAGCCACCATCTCGCCGGTGGCGTGTGTGAGCTGCGCCTCGCCGTTCAGGTCCGTGCTGACGAGCGTCCGGCTGCCGTCGGTGGCCAGCGTCATGTAGACGCGGTCATTGCGGGTGCCGAAATGGGGGTAACTGCCCTCGGCGCTGATGCGCGATATGGCGCCGCCCTCGGCAGGAACACGGAACACCCCGTGCGTCTGTGACCAGTCGCCCGACAGCAAATCCCCACCAATGCCTTTCTCGAAGACCACGACGCTGCCATCGGGCGAGAAGCGCGGCCGGCGATAGTGTCCGGGCTCGCGCGTGAGCGTTTTTGTGCCCCCGCCGGTGGCCGACACGCTGCGAACCTCGCCGAGCCCGCGGTCCGTCCACGCCACGAAAACGATGCGCTTGCCATCGCGCGAGAAAGACGGGAAGAGTTCGAGTTCTTCGGTTCGGGAACTCGTCAGACGTTGCGGCTCGCCATCTGTAACACGCCGGGTCCAGAGCGTGCCTGCACTCTCCCAGACCACGCGCTTGCCCTCGGGAGATACTCCGGCATGCCGCGCCATTCGTGCGGTGAAGCGCTCCGGTGCCACGGCCACGCGCGGGCGCGGCGGGTCGATGACGACGCGGGTGTCGTTTACCCGGAAGGCAATCTCGTTTTGCCTGCCGTCCAGTGACGCGCGGTGTATTTTGCCGCCAGCCCAGAACACTAGGTTCTGTGAATCCGGCGTCCAGTCCATGCCGGGGTACACGGACTGCACCGCCCAACCTTCCTGCATGTCCTGATCCAGCGGCGCGTAAAGCCGGGTGCGCTGCCCCGAGGCGAGGTCCATGACATAGAGCGCGGATATGCCACGCTCCCGCGTAACGAAGGCGAGTTTCCTGCCATCGGGCGAGGGTGTCGCCCGCACGGCACCACCGGCGCCACCTGCCACGGCGAAGACCTCGCCGGTGGCCAGATCGATGCGCTCGATGGCGAAGACCTCCGCGTTTGAATCCTGCGCGTACTCGAAGATCGGCCCGGGGGTGGTGTTGCGGGAGTAGAAGACCGAGCCGCCATCGGCCGCGAATGCGGGCTCGCCGAGCTCTTTTTGCAGTTTTTCATTCCCGCGCTTGACCACGGGTACGCCGCTGCCGCCGCCCAGGTGATAGAGCCAGATCTCGCCCGCGCCAAGCGAGCGCTCGGTGGTGAAGTGCTTTCGTGCGGCGATGAAGCGCCCGTCCGGACTCCACGCGGGGGAGTTCAGCAGTCTGAAGTCTTCGTGCGTGAGTTGCCGCTTGTCGGAACCGTCGGGGTTCATCACCCAGATGTTGTCGCCGCCGCCACGGTCGCTGGTGAACGCGATGCGGCTGCCATCTGGCGAAAAGCGTGGCTGCATCTCCATGGGCAGCCCGGCGGCGATTCGGGTTGCCGTACCGCCCGCGATGGGTAGCACGTAGATATCTCCGAGAAGATCGAAGGCGATGGTATTGCCATCGGGGCTCAGGTCGATGTTCATCCATGTGCCTTCGGCCACATCGATCCCCACCTCGCGGGTTGGCAGGGGTGGCGCCGCTACATCCCAGACCTTCGCTGCTTTGTCTCCGGCCACGCCGAAGGAGGGCAGAGTGACGGCCAGTGCCGCCAGCAGCAGTTTTTTCATGGTGTCGTCCGTCAGGTCGTGACCAGCTTTGCCGGTCTTTTCGTTGTGGCCCGAGGATAACACTGTGCTAACCTTCTGCCGCGCTCCGCAGGCTGGGGGTGCCGCAGTAACGACGATGTTCATACCGGTGGAGCAAGCGGCCTTTCGTCAGGGCCACCACCGCGCAGGAGTCAGCACCATGCCAGTGATCAGTCTGCCCGATGGCAGCCAGCGCAGCTTTGAGTCTGCTGTCACCGTGCGCGATGTCGCCGCGAGCATCGGCCCCGGCCTTGCCAAGGCGGCACTTGCCGCGCGCATCGATGGACGACTGGTAGACACCTCCTGCCTGATTGAATCCGACGTCGCGCTCGAGATCGTCACCGACAAATCCGCCGATGCCCTCGAGGTGATCCGTCACTCCGCCGCGCACCTGCTCGCGCAGGCCGTGAAGCAGCTGTTTCCCTCGGCGCAAGTGACCATCGGTCCGGTGATCGATGACGGTTTTTTCTACGACTTCGCGTTCGAGCGCACATTCACCCCCGATGACCTCGCGGCCATCGAGAAGCGCATGGAGGAGCTCGCCGCGGCAGACCTCGCCATCGAGCGCAGCCTCATGCCGCGTGATGAGGCCGTGACGTTTTTCCGCGATATGGGCGAGGCCTACAAGGCCGAGATCATTGCCTCGATCCCCGCGAACGAGGACATCTCGCTCTACCGGCAGGGTGACTTCATCGATCTGTGCCGCGGTCCGCACGTGCCCAGCACCGCGAGGCTGCGGGCCTTCAAGCTCACCAAGGTGGCCGGGGCCTACTGGCGCGGCGATTCGAAGAACGCGATGCTGCAGCGTATCTATGGCACGGCCTGGACGGACCCCAAGGCCCTGAAAGCCTACCTGCACCGCATCGAGGAGGCCGAGCGCCGCGATCACCGTCGCATCGGCAAGAAACTGAAGCTCTTCCACACGCAGGAAGAGGCCCCGGGCATGGTGTTCTGGCACCCGCGCGGCTGGTCGATCTGGCAGTCGCTGGAGCAGTACATGCGGGCCAAGCTGGGCAACCGAGGCTATCAGGAGATCCGCACCCCGCAGGTGGTGGACCTGAGCCTCTGGCAGCGCTCCGGGCATGCCGAAAAGTTCGGCGCCAACATGTTCTCGCTGCATATCGAGGACCGCGACTTTGCGGTCAAGCCCATGAATTGCCCCTGTCACGTTCAGGTGTTCAACCAGGGCCTGAAGAGCTACCGCGACCTGCCGCTGCGGCTGGCGGAGTTCGGCTCCTGCCACCGCAACGAGCCCTCGGGTTCGCTGCACGGCCTGATGCGGGTACGCGGCTTCACCCAGGACGATGCCCACATTTTCTGCACCGAGACGGCGATCCAGCAGGAGGTTGCTGACTTCATCGACCTGCTGCACGAGGTCTACGCCGACTTTGGCTTCAGCGACATCATCTACCGCCTCTCCACCCGCCCGCCGCAGCGGGTGGGCTCGGAGGAGATCTGGGACAAGGCCGAAGACGCGCTCGCCAAGGCGCTGGATGCGAAGGGCCTGCCGTGGGAGCTGCTGCCCGGAGAGGGTGCCTTCTACGGGCCGAAGATCGAATTCAGCCTGCGCGACTGCATCGGGCGCGTCTGGCAGTGCGGCACCATTCAGGTCGATTTCTCGATGCCGGGCCGCCTGGATGCCGAGTACGTAGCCGAGGATGGCAGCCGCCAGACCCCGGTCATGCTGCACCGCGCCATCCTCGGATCCTTCGAGCGTTTCATCGGAATTCTGGTCGAGCATTACGAGGGAGCCTTCCCCGCATGGCTCGCCCCGGTGCAGGTCGCGGTGCTCAATATCACCGACGCCCAGCACGATTACGCGAAGAGTGTGGAAGATTCGTTGAAAAACAACGGTTTCAGGGTCCTTGCTGACTTGAGAAACGAAAAGGTCGGCTTTAAGATTCGCGAGCACACGATTGATAAAGTTCCGTTCCTCCTCGTGGTGGGGGATCGGGAGATGGAAACTGGGACAGTGGCCGTGCGGGCTCGCAATGGCGAAGACCTGGGTGCGATGAGCCTGCAAGGCTTTGAAGCACATCTGGCTTCGGCTATTGCCCGTCGGGGCCGCGTTGAATTGGAAGGTTGATCAGCACTTGAAATCCGAGAACAAGAAGCTTGCCGTAAATGGCGAAATCCGCGCCCGTCAGGTGCGATTGATAGATGCGGAGGGAGAGCAGCTCGGGATCGTATCGATCGAAGAGGCACTCCGGACCGCCGAACTGGCAACTCTCGACCTGGTCGAGATAGCGTCCGATGCAGACCCGGTGGTCTGCAAGATCATGGACTTCGGTAAGTACATCTACGAAGCCAAGAAACAACGTAACGCTTCGAAGAAGAAGCAGAAAATCATTCAAATCAAAGAAGTGAAATTCCGGCCAGGGACGGAGGAAGGGGATTACCAGGTAAAACTGCGCAACCTGGTACGTTTCCTGGAGCAAGGAGATAAAGCAAAGGTGACCCTGCGTTTCCGTGGTCGCGAGATGGCCCACCAAGTGATCGGGATGGAGCTGATAAAGCGCATCGAAACCGATCTCGAGTCGCATGCGGCGGTGGAACAGCACGCGAAAATGGAAGGCAGGCAACTCACCATGGTGCTCGCTCCCAAGAAGAGGAAGTGATTCGTCACTTCATACCGTTGCAGATACAGCAAATGCGGAGTGGTAGAAATGCCCAAGTTGAAAGTCCATAGCGGAGCGGCAAAACGCTTCAAGAAAACCGGCTCAGGCTACAAGCGAAAGCATGCCAACAAGAGCCATATCCTCACGAAGATGACTACCAAGCGGAAGCGTCAGCTCCGTGGCACGGCAGGCTTCGATCCCTCGGATCAACCGCGGGTCGAGCGCATGTTGCGCGACAAGTAGTCACCCATCTGAACTGAGGAGTCACCTATGCCCCGTATCAAGCGTGGCGTCACAGCCAGACGCCGTCACAAGAAAATTCTCGCCCGCGCCAAGGGTTACTACGGTGCCCGCAGCCGCGTGTTCCGCGTCGCCAAACAAGCGGTCATCAAGGCCGGGCAGTACGCGTATCGCGACCGCCGCCAGCGCAAGCGCCAGTTCCGCGCGCTCTGGATCACCCGCATCAACGCCGCCTCGCGCTCCAATGGCCTGAGCTACAGCCGCCTGATCGCAGGTCTGCGTCGGGCTGCCATCGGGCTCGACCGCCGCGTGTTGGCTGATCTGGCCATTCACGACAAAGTTGCCTTTACGGTGATTGTCGAGAAGGCCCGGGCAGCACTCGCCTGAGGTGTTCTGCGGCGGTGCAAGCCGCCGCAGATGTGATCCGGACGGGGAAAGGGCTTGGGCTCTTTCCCCGTTTTTTTTGTCTGCAGTGTGCTGATTCTCGTGGGGAATTCGAGGGATGGACAACATCGATCAGATTGCGGCGGAAGCCCTGGAGCGGATTGCCGCAGCGCAGTCCGTGACGGAGCTCGAAGACCAGCGGGTTCGCGTGCTTGGCAAGAAGGGCGAGCTCACCGCGCTGCTGAAACAGCTCGGTCAGCTTGATCCCGAGGCCCGCCGTGCCCGTGGCGCCACCATTAACGCCGTCAAGGAGCGTGTCGAAGCGGCCCTGGCCGAACGCCGAGCGTTGCTCGAGCAGATGGAGCTCGATCGCAAACTCGCCGCCGAGCGGGTCGATACCAGCCTGCCGGGCCGACGCCAGTCCGTTGGCAGTCTGCACCCGGTCACCCGATCCATCCAGCGCATGGAGGCCTACTTCGGCTCGGTGGGTTTCGAGGTGGTCGAGGGCCCCGAGATAGAGGACGACTGGCACAACTTCGAGGCGCTCAATATTCCCCCCGAGCATCCGGCGCGGGCCATGCATGACACCTTCTACATAGATCCCACTCGCGTGTTGCGCACCCACACATCGCCCGTGCAGGTGCGCGTCATGCAGCAAGGCGAGCTGCCTATCCGGGTGGTGTGTCCGGGCCGAGTGTACCGCTGCGACTCTGACCTGACCCACTCGCCCATGTTTCACCAGATCGAGGGGCTGGTCGTTGCCGAAGGCACCGGAATGCCGGACCTGAAGGGCTGTGTCGCGGGTTTCCTCCGGGCGTTCTTCGAGAAAGACGAGCTGGCCGTGCGCTTTCGCCCGTCCTACTTCCCGTTCACCGAGCCATCCGCTGAGGTCGACATGCAGTGCGTGATCTGCGGCGGCAGCGGCT
>CAJADV010000391.1 GCA_903938575.1 uncultured Gammaproteobacteria bacterium | reverse complement strand
TCGCTAATCTGAGCACGCTGGAGTTGCCCACCGACCGGCCACGCCCGCTGCTGGCCAGCCACCACGGCGGACACCTCGCGTGCGTGCTGCCCGCAGCCTTAACGGTGGCCCTCAAGGCACTGGCTCGCCGCGCCAACGCCACCCTCTTCATGACGCTGCTGGCGAGCTTCCAAGTGCTCTTGCATCGCTATAGCGGGCAGGACGACATCGCGGTAGGCAGCCCCATTGCCGGGCGTGGACGCACCGAGTTAGAGGGCCTCATCGGCTTCTTTGTGAACACTCTGGTGCTACGCACCGATCTCTCGGGTAACCCGCCGTTTCACGAGCTGCTGGCGCGCGTGCGCAAGCAGGCCCTGGGCGCCTACAGCCATCAGGACCTGCCCTTCGAGAAGCTCGTCGAGGCACTCGCCCCCGCCCGCGACCTGAGCCGCAATCCGCTCTTTCAAGTGCTGTTCGTGCTGCAGAACACCCCCGGTGCCGCGCTCGCGCTCGAGGGCCTCGCGGTGAGCCGCGTCCCGCTCGAAGGCCACAGCGCCAAGTTCGATCTCGCCTTGTCCCTGCAGGAATCGGCGGACGGTTTACAGGCCAGTTGGGAGTATGCGAGCGACCTCTTCGATGCCGCCACTATCGAGCGCATGGCCGGGCATTTTCAGGTGCTGCTTGAAGCGATCGTGGCCAATCCCGAGCAACGCATCGCCGAGCTACCGCTGCTCACCGCGCCTGAGCGCCACCAGCTGCTGGTGCAATGGAACGATACCGCCACCGACTATCCCAAAGATCGCTGCATCCACCAGCTTTTCGAGGAGCAAGTCGCGCGCACGCTCAACGCGGTGGCCGTGGTGTTCGAAGACCAGCAACTCACCTATGCCGAACTCAACGCACGTGCCAACCAGTTAGCCCATCACCTCATCGCGCTCGGGGTGGGACCCGAGGTGCTGGTGGGCATTTGTGTGGAACGCTCGCTCGAATTGATCATCGGCTTGCTCGGCATCCTCAAGGCGGGTGGCGCCTATGTGCCGCTGGACCCGAGCTACCCGCCAGCGCGGCTGGCCTTCATGCTGGCGGACACCCAAGCGCCGGTGCTGATCACGCAGCAGACGTTATTGGCGCAATTGCCACCCTATGCGGGGCGCACCGTGTGCCTCGATCGAGATTGGGGGAATATCGCCGCACAACCTGACACCACGCCACCCTGCCGTGCCACTGCCGAGAACCTCGCCTATGTCATCTAAACCTCGGGATCGACCGGGAAGCCCAAGGGGGTGACCGTGCCCCACCGGGGGGTGCTGCGTTGACTGATAGGGATTGATTACGTACAGCTTGACCAGCAGCAGACATTCTTGCTGCTCTCGCCGATTTCATTTGACGCATCAACCTTCGAGCTATGGGGCGCGTTGCTGCATGGGGCACGCTGCGCCATATTCCATGAACGAGTTCCCACGATCGCGACCTTGGGTGAGGCTCTGGGACGCTATCAGGTGACGACGTTATGGCTGACCGCGTCGTTGTTTAATGTCCTCATCGACGAGGCGCCACAGATTCTCGGCGGGGTGCGCCAACTGTTGACCGGCGGCGAAGCGCTGTCACCGAGCCACGTCCGTGCGGCGCTCAAGTGTTTACCTGAGGTCCAGTTAGTCAATGGCTACGGACCAACGGAAAGCACCACCTTCACCTGCTGCTATCGCATCCCGAAGCTATCGGACGAGGCTCAAGCGTCGATTCCGATTGGCCGCCCGATCGGCAACACCCGAGTGTACGTCCTAGATCGCTCTCTGGGCCCGGTGCCGGTGGGCGTGATCGGAGAGCTCTGCATCACTGGCGATGGTCTGGCGCGTGGCTATCTCAACCGTCCGGAACTGACCGCAGAAAAGTTCCTGCCCGACCCGTTCTCGGCGGTGCCGGGTGCGCGTCTTTACCGCACCGGCGATCGCGTGCGCTATCTGCCAGACGGTAACATTGAGTTCCTCGGCCGCCTCGATGACCAAGTCAAAATCCGTGGCTTCCGCATTGAACTGGGTGAGATCGAGACCGTGCTCGCCGAACACCCCGCGGTGCGCCAAGCCACGGTGCTGGCGCGCGAAGACACCCCGGGCGACCAGCGCCTAGTGGCCTACGTGGTGCCGGCCGTTGCGACATTGACCGACAGCGAGCCACTGCGCGCCTTCCTGCGCGAGCGCCTCCCCGACTACCTGCGGCCCGC
>CAJADV010000390.1 GCA_903938575.1 uncultured Gammaproteobacteria bacterium | reverse complement strand
GGGTGGTCGCGCCATCGATCCGCTGCCCTACGACGCGCGCAAGCTTGGCGAGAGCTTTCTCGAGATGCAGCCCTCGCATCTCCAGACCACCGTGATGGGACTGATGGGCTACACCAACCTCGAGGGTGCCGTGCTGCTCAGCAAGGCCCCGGGTTGGCTTGGCGTGGTGGCGAAATTGGCGCTGGAGTATATGAGCGACATTGGCTGGCGGCTGCGCTCGAAGCGCTCGCGCCGTCTTACCATGGGCAACGCCCTGATGGCGCGGCTGCGCCGCTCCCTGCTGGACCGCGGGGTACCGATCCGCCTCTGCACGCCGGTGCTGGAGTTGATCCGCGAGGGTGATCGCGTCACCGGCGTGATTGCCGGCAGTGGCAGCGGGCCAGTCCGCGTGATGGCCCGCAAGGGCGTCATCGTGGGCAGCGGCGGTTTCGAGCACAGCCAGGCGCTGCGCGAGCGCTTCCTGCCCGCGCCCACGCAAGCCAACTGGTCTGCCGCCAGTCCCACGAATACCGGGGACCTGCACCTTGCCGCCGAGCGCATCGGCGCGGCGCTGCACCTGATGGACGAGGCCTGGTGGGGACCGACCATCGTGATGGAAGGAGAGGACCGCGCCCGCATGCTGTTCACCGAGCGCTCCATGCCGGGCTGCATCATGGTGAACCGCGGGGGGCAACGTTTTTTCAACGAGTCGGTGGCCTACACCACCGCGGTTCAGGCCATGTACAAGGCCGGCCCAGCGGGCGAGGCGAACCTGCCGTCCTGGGCCATTTTCGATGCGCGCTACCGGCGCAATTATCCCTTCGGACCGCTGCTGCCCAGCGGCATGCACCTCGACTGGCTGCAGCCCGCGCGGGTGCGTAATCGTTTCCTGCAGAGCGCACCCACGCTCGCTGGCCTTGCCGCGAAACTCGGGGTGGATGCCGCCGCACTCGAGGCCACGGTCGCGCGCTTCAACGGCTTTGCCGCGAGCGGCAAGGACGCGGACTTCCACCGCGGTGAGAACAGCTACGACCTGATGTACGGCGATGTACGCCTGGGGCCCAATCCCTGCCTCGCGTCCATCCTCGAAGGGCCGTTCTACGGCGTGGAGGTTCATCCGGGCGACATCGGCACCAAGGGTGGCATCCTGACCAACGCGGACGCGGCGGCGCTGGATACACAGGGCAATGTCATCCACGGGCTCTATGCCATCGGCAACTGCTCGGCCTCACCGATGGGGCGTTTCTACCCCGGAGCCGGTGCCACGCTGGGGCCGGCGATGACCTTCGGTTTTGTCGCGGCAAATCACGCCTGTGCCACCACGCCCCGGTGATTTCGAGAGGAGGGCGCACACCCATGCCGAGAAAATACCTCGCCGCGCAATCCACGCCCGAGAGCGCTCCGGACGGACTGCAGGCTGCCAAGAGCCGTCGCACGCAGGACGCCATCATCAACGCCGTCATCGAACTCATCACCGAGGGCGGCTATGTGGCGGCGAGTTCCACCCGGATCGCCCGCCGGGCGGGGGTGTCGTGGGGCGCTGTGCAGCATCATTTCGGCGGCAAGGACGAGATCCTGCAGGCCGTGCTGTCCCGTTCGCACGACACATTCAACACACGCATGGCCGCGCCTGGCTTTTCGCGCGGCAGCCTGGAGACGCGGGTCTCGCGTTTCATTGACGCCGCGTGGGAGCACTACCAGGGCGCCGAGTACACCGCCACCCTGGAAATCCTGCTCGCCAGGCGCGCCGCGACCGCGCAGCGTGGCCCAGTCATCGATCTCAAGCAGCATTCGCACCTGGCCTTGTGGCGCAGTATCTATCCGGAATTGAAGCTCTCCGACGCCCACCTCCAGGAGACCATCTACACGGTGCATTGCCTTCTCACCGGACTCCTTGTCGAGACGGTGCTGGAGCAGGGAGCCTTCGAGCCCGCGCGGTACCTCAAGCGGCTCAAGCGACTCGTTAGCGGTATGCTGACGGAGTGAGCCGCTCGCCGTAGCTTTGCCGCTATTTTGCAGTCCGGCGCACGCATTGACCTGAGCACACACGGAGGGAGTTTGCGATGCCCACAGTCAACGACATGCAGGGGCGTGTTGCCCTGATCACCGGCGGCAGTGATGGCATCGGTCTGGCGACCGCGATGCTGCTGGCCGAACGCGGCGCCACCGTTGCGGTGTGCGGGCGCAATCCCGAGCGCCTTGCGCGTGCGCTCGCCCAGTTGCAGGGGCTAGGCCCGGCCGAGGCGCATCAACTCGATGTTGCCG
>CAJADV010000389.1 GCA_903938575.1 uncultured Gammaproteobacteria bacterium | reverse complement strand
GCGGCGGTCGCACTCGAGGTCGGCAAGAACCGCATGGAGGCCATCGGCGAAGTTCAGGAGGTGGCAGATTTCCTCTACGGCTACTGCGATGATTTCGAGCGTCACGGCGGTTACGACAATGTGCTGCCAGACGACCCGCTGCCCGACTGGCGTTCGCACAACCGCTCGGTGATGCGGCCCTACGGCGTGTGGGTAGTCATCACGCCCTTCAACTTCCCCTTCGCGCTCGGTGGCGGACCCACCGCCGCAGCACTGGTGACGGGCAACACCGTGGTTCTCAAGGGCTCCACCGATACGCCGTGGGCGGGTCGCCTGCTCGCGGAATGCCTGCGCGATGCCGGCATTCCGCGTGGTGTTTTCAACTACATTTGCGGCGGTGCTGCCGTGGGTCAGGCGCTGGTGGAGCACCCGCATCTGGGTGGCCTGACATTCACCGGCTCCTACGCCGTGGGCATGGAGATACAGCGCAAGCTCGCGGGGCGGCGCTTTCCGCGGCCCTGCATCGCCGAGATGGGTGGCAAGAACGCCTGTATCGTGACGGCCTCGGGCGATGTCACGCGCGCGGCCAGCGGCATCGTGCGCTCGGCCTTCGGGATGAGTGGGCAGAAATGCTCGGCACTGTCGCGACTCTACGTGCATGAGGCGGTCGCCGATGCGCTGCTCGAGGCAATCCGCACCCAAATGGCGGCAATCCGCATCGGCGACCCCTGCCAGCGCGAAAACTGGCTGGGTCCGGTGGTGAACGAGCGCGCCTACCGACGTTTCGCCGACTGCTCGCGGCGCCTTGCCGAGGGCGGCACGCTGCTCGCCGGTGGTGCGCAGTTGAAGACCGCCGGCATGGAAAAAGGCTACTTCGTGCAGCCCACGTTGGCGGAGTTGCCCGCCGAGCATGCGCTGTGGCGCGAGGAGATGTTCCTGCCGGTGCTCACGGTGGCGCGCGTCAAGACCAATGCCGAGGCGATGGAACTCGCCAACGCGAGTGACTTCGGCCTCACCGCGGGTTTCTACGGTTCGGTCGCGGAACTGGCGTGGTTTCACGAGAACATCGAGGCCGGTGTTACCTACGCCAACCGTCCGCAGGGAGCCACCACCGGTGCTTGGCCGGGCTACCAGCCCTTCGGTGGCTGGAAGGGCTCGGGCTCCACGGGCAAGGCGATTGCCTCGTTCTATTACCTGCCCCTGTACCTGCGCGAGCAGTCGCGCACCGTGGTGGAGTGAGCGCATGGAACTGCTGTCACTGCGCGAGATGATCGCGCGTCACGTGAAGCCCCGGCAGATGCTCGCAATGGAGGGTTTCACGCATCTCATTCCCTTCGCCGCGGGCCACGAGATCATTCGTCAGGGCATCGGCGATCTGCATCTGGTGCGCATGACGCCTGATCTGGTGTACGACCAGCTGATCGGCATGGGCCTGGTGAGAGAGCTCACCTTCAGCTGGGGCGGCAACCCCGGAGTGGGTTCCCTGCACCGTTTGCGCGATGCTATCGAACAGGCGTGGCCGCAGCCGCTCGCCTGGCACGAGCACAGCCACGCCGGTATGGCGGCGGCCTACACGGCGGGTGCGGCGAAACTGCCTTTCGGCGTGCTGCGTGGCTACATCGGCACCGATCTCCCGCAACACAACCCGCAGATCAGTCATGTCGAGTGTCCCTACACGGGCGAGCGACTGGCCACGGTGCGTGCGGTGAATCCCGATGTCACCATCCTTCACGCGCAGCAGCTGGACGCGCGGGGCAACGTGCTTATCCGCGGCATACTCGGGGCCACCCGCGAGGCGGCGCTGGCAGCGCGCTCCGTGCTGATCACCGTGGAGGAGCAGGTCGAGCGGCTCGATGCGCCGATGAACTCAACCGTGCTGCCGCACTGGGTGGTCACGGCGGCAGCGGTAGTGAAGGGCGGTGCGTGGCCGTCTTATGCGCAGGGCTATTACCCGCGCGACAACGCCTTCTACCAGCAGTGGGACGAGATAGCCCGCGAGCGCGATGGCTTCCGTGCGTGGATGGAGCACCATGTGCTGGGCACGGCTGATCACCGCGCGTTCCTGCAGCGCCTCGGCGAGGGGAGGGCAGCCTGATGAGCTACAGCAAAGACGAGATGATGACCGTCGCGGCGGCGCGGCTGTTGCACGACGGCACCACCTGCTTTGTCGGCATCGGCCTGCCCTCGGCGGCTGCCAATCTGGCGCGGCTCACGCACGCACCCGACACCGTGCTGATCTACGAATCCGGCACTATTGGTACACGTCCGGAGGTGCTGCCGTTGTCCATCGGCGACGGCGAACTCGCCGACACCGCAGACTGCATCGTGCCCTTGCCCGAGATATTCAGCTACTGGCTGCAGGGCGGGCGCATCGATGTCGGCTTTCTCGGCGCTGCGCAGATCGATCGCTTCGGCAACCTGAACAGCACCGTGATCGGTGATTACGATCGCCCCAAGACGCGCCTGCCCGGGGCGGGCGGAGCGCCCGAGATCGCCACCCACGCCAAGCGCACCTTCATCGTGCTGCGCATGTCGCCGCGCTCCTTCGTCCCGGAGATTGCCTTCCGGTCGAGCGGGGGTTATTTCGAGGGCGGGGATTCGCGCGAGCGCTCGGGTGCGCCCGGCGGTGGGCCCGAGGTGGTCATCACCGACTACGGCATCCTGCGCCCGCACCCGGTTACGCGCGAGCTGCAGCTGGCCGGGGTCTATCCGGGTGTGGATCCTGCCGCTGCGCAGGCTGCCTGCGGCTGGCCCCTGGCGCTCGCGGCGACACTCGAGCAGATCGAACCGCCCTCGCAGGAGCATCTCGATGCCCTGCGCGCCCTGCACGCGCGCACCGACCGCGCTCACGCTACCCTTCATCCCTTGCCGCTCTGAGGACTCCGCCATGACCAATCCGCATATCAAGACCGAGCTTCCCGGGCCCAAGGCGCGCGCACTCATCGAGCGCGACGCACAGGTGATATCGCCGTCGTATCCGCGTGACTATCCCTTTGTGATGTCGCACGGCCGCGGCGCCGAGGTGTGGGATGTCGACGGCAACCGCTTCCTCGATTTCGCGGCCGGCATCGCGGTCTGCTCGACGGGACATGCGCATCCGGCGGTTGTGGCCGCGATCCGCGAGGCCTCGGAGAAATTCATCCATATCTCCAGCGACTACTGGCACGAGTACCAAGTGCGCCTCGGGGAACGCATGAACGAGCTATCGCCTTTCGGCGAGCCGGCGATGAGCTTCATGTGCCAGAGCGGCACCGAGGCGGTCGAGGGTTCGCTGAAGCTCGCGCGTTACGTCACCGGGCGTAGCCGGTTCATCGGTTTTTACGGCGGATTCCACGGCCGCACCATGGGCTCCCTCGCGTTTACCTCGAGCAAATACACCCAGCAGAAAGGCTTCTTCCCGACCATGCCCGGGGTTACCCACATTCCCTACCCCAATCCCTACCGGCCACTGTTTGCCGGCGCCGATCAGGGGCAGGCGGTGATCGATTACCTCGAGAACGTGGTGTTCCGGTCCAACGTGCCGGCTACTGAAGTCGCGGGGATTCTGGTCGAGCCCTTCCAGGGCGAGGGCGGCTACATCCCGCCGCCCGATGGCTTCCTGCAGGGACTGCGCGCGCTCTGCGATCGCCACGGCATCATGCTGATCTTCGACGAAGTGCAGACCGGCATCGGGCGAACCGGAAAGATGTTCGCGGCCGAGCACTACGGCGTTGCCGCCGACATCATGAGTCTCGCCAAAGGGCTCGGTTCCGGCATGCCGATCGGCCTGGTGGTG
>CAJADV010000388.1 GCA_903938575.1 uncultured Gammaproteobacteria bacterium | reverse complement strand
GAGACCCCCGAGTCGATGCCCGAACTGCAGGCGCCCGCCGCCGCGGCATGGCGCTCCCGCATTGCCGCGCTATTGGACACCGGCGCGCAGTGGCTCCCGGTTGCGCAGGCCCGCGCGCTGCTCGCTGACTTCGGCTTCGCCGTGCTGCACACGGAAGAAGTAGCCGACGCAGCGACGGCCGGTGCGGTGGCCGCGCGCATCGGTGGTCCGGTGGCGCTGAAGATCCGCTCACCCGACATACCTCACAAGACCGATGTTGGCGGCGTGGTGCTGGATCTGCTCGGGGAAGACGCCACGCGCGCAGCCGCGCTCGCAATGGAGGCGGCGATCCGCACGCGGCTGCCAGCGGCGCATATCGCGGGCTTCGAAATCGAGCCCATGGTGCCGCGCCGCGGCGGGCAGGAACTGCTCCTCGGCATGAGCACGGACGCGCAATTCGGGCCGGTGCTGGTCTTCGGGCACGGCGGCACCGCCACCGAAACCATCGACGACCGCGCACTCGCGCTGCCCCCGCTCAACCTGCAACTTGCCAGAGAACTGATCGCGGGAACCCGGATCGCACGCCTGCTGCACGGCGCGCGCGGCATTGCCGCGGTCGATACCGAAACAGTTGCGCTGGCATTGGTGCGGCTCTCGGAGCTCGTGTGCGCCATACCCGAAATCGCCGAACTCGACATCAATCCCCTGCTTGCGCGCGCCGAGGGTGCCACGGCACTCGATGTACGGATGCGGATCGCGCCCGCACCGGGACCCGCGGAGGCGCGTCTTGCCATACGCCCTTATCCGCGCGAACTCGAGGAAGAACTCACGCTACCCGATGGCCGCGTCCTGTGGCTGCGCCCGGTTCGGCCCGAAGACGAACCCTCGATGCGCCGCGCCTTCGACACCCTGACCCCGGAGGAGATCTATCTGCGCTTCTTCGCCCCCCTGAAGACGCTGAGCCACGCCATGGCAGCCCGTTTCACCCAGATCGACTACGAACGCCAGATCTGCCTGATCCTGACCACCCACGGCGCACCGGGCACCACGGATTTTCTCGGCTCCGTGAGTCTCGACTGCGATGCAGATGTGCAGGAGGGCGAGTTCTCGATACTGGTCCACCACGAGGTGGCGGGGCTCGGCATGGGCTCACTGCTGATGCAGCGGATCATCGCCTGGGCCCGCGCGCGGGGCCTGCGTGAAATCACCGGAGACGTGCTCGCGCACAACGCCACCATGCTGGACCTGTGCCGTCGCCTCGGATTCAGGCTGGAGACGCAACCACGCGATGCCACGGTACTGCACGCACGCCTGTCACTGTGACCGCGTCTTGCGTGGGACCGCGACAGCCGCACTCGCTCGCGCCGGCGCGGCTCAGAAGCTAGGGCAGGCGCCACTGCTCGGCAAAGCGGCGGATCAGTTCGGCGTCGTACTTGGCGTCACGGATAAGCGCATCGGCCACGACCGAGCCCGCCACGCGGCCATCCGGGTCGACCACGAAAAAGTGCGGGAACATCGTGAAGTCGGGAAACTGTGCGAGGAACGCCCGATTCTTGTTGTCGTCGTTGTAATACACGCGCAGCACCTCGAAACCGCTGTAAAAAACAGCCGCGGATGCGCGGTCGAGATCAAGCTGGCGATCGAGCAGGAAGCACCAGACGCACCAATCGCCTCCGACCATCACCAGCACGCGCCGGTGCTTTTGCAGCGCGGCGGCGCGGGCAAGCAGCAGATCCGCCGCGGGATCGCGCGCCTCGTCATAGCGGAAGGAGTAGTCGGGCAGATCCGGAACCGGCGGCTCGAAGCGGGTTGCCGCAGCCGCCGGGAGAGCGAGCAGCAAAGCGAACACGGGGATCATCCGGATGAAGGAGAGCACGGTCATGGTGTATCCCTTAGAATCGGGCGCGTTCAACTGATACCACTGCGGAGACAATGCCATGGCACTGGACATAACCGACCGGCTTGCGATCGAAGACCTGGTCAATCGCTACTGCCACAACGCCGACTACAACCCGCCCGAGAGCATGCGCGACCTGTTCGTGCCCGAGGCGATCTGGGAGGTGCCTGCCATGGATCTTCGCTGCGAGGGCATCGAGGCGATCGTGGCGTTCTTCACGCAGAGCCGCGCGGGCTTTGGCAGCGCGAGGCATGTTATCAGCAACCTCCTGATCGAAGGAGACGGCGACCGCGCGACGGCCACGTGCTACCTGCAAGTGATCAAGGTCGATGAGGACCCCAAGCAGATCGTCTCTTTGGGTAGGTACCAGGACACTCTGGTACGCACCGCGCAAGGCTGGCGACTGCAGCATCGCATGATCGCGATGGGCTGAATCACGCCCCTGGCGCGGCGCCCGGCTCGCGGGTATCCAGTATTTCCTCGAGCAGTGTGGTCGCGTAGCAGCCGCTCGGCAGCCCGAAGCGGAGCTCGAGCGTGGTGGCGTCGATCCACGCCCACTCGAGCCCGCTCGGCAACAACCTGAGCGCGCGCCGCTCCTGACGCAGGCCGTTGCCCTCCAGTCCGAGGGCGAGCTCTCGGTACCCGGCCACGACGTCACGCTCGAGTTCGCCCGCGAGACCGGAGACGGGCGAATCGCCGCTGCCCCAGAGCGGTCCGCTCGGGTGGATGTCGCCGCTCGCGAGGCGCTCCTGCAGCGTGGCATCACTGCCGTCGTCGCTGAACCACGAGCCGCTGCCGTCCAGAAGCACCGCCTCGCCCGGCAGCAGCTCTGCCCAGTTTCCTTCGGCGGTGCGCCGCGCCAGCACGGCGTTGAAAATCGCCGAACGCGCCGAGGAGAGCAGAATCCCCCGCTCGGCCCGATCGCAGACGCGCAGCGCCCCACTGAACCACGCCAGCGCCCGCTCGATATTGCCCGCCTCGCGACCGAAGCGTTGCACCCCGAAATAGTTCGGCGCGCCATGCGCTCGCAGATCGGCGAGACGCTGCTCGAGCAGGGCGGCATCGCCCGCGAATTCGCGCAGGCGCAGCACGAAATCATTGCCACGCAGGCCACCGGTCTGGAGTTTGCGCTGGCGACGCAAGGACTCCAGCACCTCCACCGAGGGCGGCAGTGCGGAGAAATCCGGATCGGGCTTGCCCGGCAACTGGATGCTGAACCACTGCGTGGTCACGGCATGACGGTCCTTGCGACCGGCATAGCCCACCGCGCGGGACTCCACGCCCGCCGTGCGCGCCAGCAGCCGCGCCACCCAGTCGGAGTTCTCGCCGGTCTTGCGCACGCGCAGCCACAGGTGCTCTCCGGCAGGCTCGGGCGCCATCTCGATCCGTTCATCGACACGGAAGTCCGCGGGCTCGGCGCGAATCAGTGCGCTCCCCGCCATAAGGCCCGCGCGCGGGGT
>CAJADV010000387.1 GCA_903938575.1 uncultured Gammaproteobacteria bacterium | reverse complement strand
GTGCTGGCGGAAATCGACCGATTGCTGGCGATGGCCGGAAGTCACAAGAGCCACATCGTGTCGGCCAATGTCTTCCTGCCGCAGATCGCCGATTTTGCCGCCATGAATGCGGCGTGGGATGAGTGGGTTGCGCCTGAGGCCAAGCCCGCCCGCGCCACTACCGAGGCAAGGCTCGCGGCGACGGAGTATCTGGTCGAAATCCAGGTGACCGCGGTGGTCGGCGCGAAGCCTTGAGGCAGGTCAAGGACTCTCGCGGCGCCCCGCGTAGAGTTGGTCTCGAAGGATCGAGAGCCAACATGACCGGGGTTGCCCATGAGCATATGGATTGTTGCTGCGGATTCTGCCTGCGCCCGCATCTTTCAGGGTGAGTCCCTGCGCGGTGCATGGGAGGAGGTCGAGGATCTTGCCGATCCCTTGGTGCGTCATCCAACGGACGACCCGCCGACCGGGAAACCCGGCCTGACGACCGGCGTCCACGGCACCCACCGCTTGCAACCCAAGCACAGCCCGCGTGAGGCGGCGGATCTTGCATTCGCCCGGATCGTCTGCGATCGCGTGCGGCGGGCTCTGGACAGTAACCGCATCGACGCCTTCTGCCTGGTCGCCTCGCCACATTTTCTCGGGCTGCTGCGCCAGTCGATGGGCGAGCACCTGCACAAGGCCTTGTTGCGTGATGTCGACAAGGACCTGACCCGTCATCCCGTCGCCGAGATCCGCCAGCATCTGCTGGCCGCGGCCTGAGCGCTCAGGGCGTCACGATCGGGAAATTGCCGTCCGCGGGGTCCAGCAGGCGCAGCAAACCCAGCAAGGCGATGCGACTGCCTTCGACCTCGATATCATCGGAAAACACCAGTTCCTTGAATCCTGCTTCGCCGGTGATCATCCGCAGGAATAGCGGGCGCGTCAGGCGGACGGTGGCTGCGGCCGCGGGATCCGCCGCTTGCGCCTGGTGGTGGAGAACGGCGTTTTCCAGTTGCAGCACATGTGTTTCGTTCACGTCGGTGAACACGAAATTGATCGAGAAAGGTGTGGTGCCTGCGGCTCGTGGTCCATCGAGACGCGTGGCCATCGCCGTGAAGAAAAGCTCGAGCGGGACGCGCTCCAGTATGGCCGCGCCGCTGCGGACGTCCAGCACCGCGCCGCCGGGCCCATGGCGCAGTTCCTGCGCGCCAGTCAGGTAGACACTGCGCCACACGCCGGACTCCGCCTGATAACCCAGTTGATCGTAGGCGCCCGCCAGCAGTTCTTTTGCCTCACTGTCCGCCGGGTCGGCGAACACGAGGTGATCCAGCAGGGTGGCCGCCCAGCGGTACTCGCCCCCGGTGATCGCGTCGCGCGCTTTTTGCTTCACCGCGGCGGCTCCGCCCATGGCCTCGACATAGTGATTGCCCAGATCCACGGGAGGCAGCGGGTCGAGGTTGGCGGGGTTGCCGTCGTACCAGCCGAAGTAGAACTGGTACACCGCCTTGGCGTTGTGTTTTAGCGTGCCGTAGTAGCCGCGGTTGGCGAACTGGCTGGAGAGCTGCGCCGGCAGCTCGAGTTGCTCGGCGATCTCGCGCGGCGTTGCACCCTGGTTGGCGAGTCGCAGTGTCTGGTCGTGGATGTAGCGGTAGGTGTCGCGCTGGCCTTTCAGGAAGCCGATGGCACGATCGTGTCCGAACACCGGCCAGTTGTGGCTGGTGAAGACCAGTTCCATGTCGCCGAAGCGCTGGATGGCCTCGTCGATGTAGCCGCTCCACTTGAGCGCGTCGCGCACCTTGGCGCCACGCAGCGTGTAGAGGTTGTGCATGGTGCGGCTCACGATCTCGGCGCCGCACCACGCTTTCCACGCCGGCAGGTAGAAACTCAGTTCGGCGGGTGCCTCGGACTCGGGCGTGTACTGGAACACGATGTCGACGCCGTCGACCACGAGCGGTTGGGGGGTGTGATCGATACTCTCGGTGGGCATCGCAAAACTCGATTGCCCGCTCAAGGGCTGGCGGCCTAGCCCCGAGTCGACATAGCCGCGCAGGCCCGGCGCCAGCGGGTAGCCAAACTGGTAGCTTGCCCGTCGTCCCATGGCGATGCCGGCGAGTACGTTCTCGCTGGTGAGTTCCTCCACGAAGCGCGCCGGTGCGATCACGCGAAGGTCAGGCGGCGTGCTGCCACCGAACACGCCCGCCACGCCGCTGAAGTGATCAACGTGGCTATGCGTGAAGATCACGGCTACCACTGGATCGTTGCCGAGGTGCTTGCGTGCGAGCCGGGTGGCGGCCGCAGCGCTCTCGACGCTGGTCAACGGATCCACCACGATCCAGCCGCTGCGGCCGCGGATCCAGGTCATGTTGGAGACGTCGTAGCCGCGCACCTGGTAGATGCCCTCGGCCACTTTGTAGAGGCCGTGCATGCCATTCAGCCTTGCCTGCCGCCAGAGGCTCGGATTGACGCTTGCGGGGGGCTCGCCCTGCAGGAACTCGAAGGCTGCGGCACTCCAGCGCCGCCCGGTAATTGCCGATTCGATCACCAAATTTTGCTCGCGCTCGATCAGGCCGCGTGAGGCGTCGTCGATGTCGGCGGTGTCGGTGGGCAAGGCGGCACCGGCGGCTGCGTTGAGGCGGGTGGTGAATGCGCTGGCCGATGTGTTGCCGTTGGCGTCGGCCTTCGTGTCCTGCGCCGGTTCGGGGCTTGGCCCGCAGCCCGCAAGCAGGCATGAGAGCAGCGCAATCGGTAGCAGGATCCGGGGATGCATGGCGAGTATCCATGGCGGTGCAGACCGCTGCATCTTAAGCCCTCGTCGGGCAGCAGTTTAAAAAAAGGCCGACCACCGTTTCCGGGTACATATGCACAGCACCCATGCGGTTGTCAGTCACTCACCAGGATATTGCTTCGCGAGGCCACTCAACGTGGCGAAGAATTCCTCGCGGATCTCGCGCAGGATCTGCGCCACCGGTTTGATGCTGTCGATGCGTCCGGCCACCTGCCCGGTGAGCGGCACGGCCGCTTCCATGTCACCGCCAAAATACAAGGCCTGCTTGTCGCCGAAATCGCCAAAAACATTGTCTGCCGAGCGCTCGAGCCGGGTGGTGCGCTCGGTGCGCAGCGCGCGCAGTGCCGGGCCATGGAAGCGGTTGAGAAACACGGTGTCGGTTTCTGCGGCCTGCACGATGGCCTCTTTCCAGTTGGCGTGAACGGGTGACTCCAGCGCCGAGACCATGCGCGTGCCGAGTTGCACCGCCTCGGCGCCCAGCGCGAAGGCCGCAACCATCGAGCGCCCGTCGACGAAACCGCCCGCCGCCACCACCGGCACCTCGAACTGTGAACACACCAGCGGCAGCAGCACCATGCTGGCTACGTCCTTGGGATTCTTGAAGCCGCCGCCTTCCGCGCCTTCCACCACCAGTCCGTCGACACCGGCCTCCACGGCCTTGATGGCTGCCTTGAGCGTGGGCACGACGTGGAAGACCGTGAGACCTGCGGCCTTCAATTGCGCGGTGTAGCGCTCGGGGCTGCCGGCGGAGGTGGTGACGAACCGCACGCCCTGATCGATCACGAACTTGGCGTTGCCCGGGTCCTTCACGAAGGCCTGCGCGATGTTCACGCCGAAGGGTTTGTCGGTGAGTTCGCGCATGCGGCGTATCTCGCCGCGAATCAGGTCGAGTTCGCCCGAGGAGGTCTCGATGATGCCCATGCCGCCGGCGTTGGAC
>CAJADV010000386.1 GCA_903938575.1 uncultured Gammaproteobacteria bacterium | reverse complement strand
GGCAAGATCACGGATGGGGCGGATGGTGATGCCGGGCAGCGAGAGATCCACCAGCACCTGCGAGAGCCCCTTGTGGCGGTCTTCGGGGGTGCCCGAGGTGCGCACCAGTGCGATCATGTAGTGCGCCTTGGCCGCGTGGGTGGTCCAGATTTTCTGGCCGCTCAGACGCCAGCCTGTTTCGCTGCGCACCGCCCGTGAGCGCACGGCTGCGAGGTCCGAGCCCGCGCCCGGCTCGCTCATGCCGATGCAGAAAAAGGATTCGCCACGGCAGATGCGGGGCAGGTGGAAGCGCCGCTGCGACTCGGTGCCGTACTTCAGGATCAACGGGCCGCTCTGGCGATCAGAGATCCAGTGCGCCGCCACCGGTGCCCCGGCGATCAGGAGTTCCTCCACCAGCACGAAGCGGGCAAAGGCGCTGCGCCCGGCCCCGCCGTACTCGGCAGGCAGCGTGATGCCGACCCAGCCGCGGGCGGCCATGGCACGGCTGAAATCGGCGTCGAAGCCCGTCCATGAACGCGCGCGCTGCACCGCGGGGCGCTCGCCCAGATGCTCGCGCAGGAAGGCCCGCACCTCCGCCCTCAGGGCCGCGTCGTGTGCGGGGATGCGTGCTCCCGTGCCAAAGGTTTCGATCATGATGCCGGTACCTGCAGGGCCTCGCGGACGTGGTTCATCGGGGTAGCTTGAGGCGGTTGGCGATGTTGTTTTTCTGGATGGCCGAGGAGCCGCCGAGGATCGGCATCACCAGGATGTCGCGCACATAGCGCTCCATGTCGAAATCACCCACGTAGCCGTAGGCGCCCATCACCTGCTGGCAGCTCAGCACGATATCGCGCGCGGTATCGCACACGAAAAGCTTGGCCATCGAGGTCTCCACGGTGGCGGGGCGCTGCAGATCGACCAGTCTTGCCGCGTTGTAGGTCATCAGGCGGCAGGCCTCCCAGCGCGTTTTCGCCTCTGCAAGCATGTGGCGTATCGACTGGATGGTGCAGATCGGCTTGCCGAACTGCAGCCGTTGCTGCGAATAGTCCCAGGCGTCGTCGATGGCGGCGCGCGCGATGCCAAGCGCCATGGCGGCGACTTCGATTTTCTCGATATCCAGTCCGGCGCCCACCACCTTGGGCCAGCCTTTGTTCCAGCCTTCATCGCCGCCGACGATATTGGCCGCGGGGATCACCACCTCGTTGAAGGAGACGTCGTAGGTGCCACCACCCTTCAGCCCCAGGGTTTCCTGCGACTCTAGCGTTACGCCCGGTGCATCCGGCGGAATCAACAGGATGCTGAGGTTGTGGTAGCGGTCCTCGACCGGGCCCGTGCGGACGATGGCATAGATGTACTCGGAGATCGCAGCGCCCGAGCAGAAGCGCTTGCTGCCGTTCACGATCACCGTATCGCCCTCGCGGCGGGCGGTGGTGCGCACGCTGGCGATATCGGCGCCCACGTCGGGCTCGCTGAAGCCGTAGGCCACCATCAGACCTTCGTTGGCCACGCGTGGCAGCAGGCTGCGTTTTTGCTCCTCGCTGGCCACCTCGGCGATGTTGAGCGCCGCATAGCAGGCCGACTGGATATAGCCGCTGGCCACCGACATGCTGCGCGAGGACAACTCCTCGATCACCACGATCATCGCCGTGATGTCGCGGCCGGTGCCGCCGTATTCCTCGGCGACGGTGAGGCCGGTCAGGCCGAGGGCGACCAGTTTGTCGTGTACATCGCGCGGAAAATGGATGTCCCGGTCCCATTGCCGGACCAGCTTGCGCGGCATTTCCTTGTCGATGAAGCGGCGCAGGGTGTCGCGCAACATCGCCAGATGCTCGCTCTCGTCATGGTTTTGCATGAGTGGTATTCCGTTGCAGTGCGATCGGTCCGGCAAGGCGCATTCATGGTTCCGGGCAGGGCGCGCCGGGCGTTTATCTGACCACGGCCTGCGCCAGCATCAGCTCCGTATCGCAACCGGTCTTGCGCAGTTCGATCATCGGGATGTAGTCCGGGTCCTGGTGCCAGGCGCGTGCGGCTTCATCGGTCGGGAACTCGATCATCACCAGCGCAGTCGGCGGCTCGGCATCGCCCTCGAGCGTCTCCACCTGCACGCCTCGCCCCAGATAGACGCCGCCGTGGCGTGCCACCACGCGCTCGGTCGTTTCGACGTACTGGGCAAACCAGTTCCAATTTCGAACCCGCAGGAGTCCTACGACGTATACGGCCATGTTGGCGCCTCCGGATGATACTGGCGGTGGTTGAAATGGCGCGAAGGCGAGGGTGCCAGGATGCCCTCGTACTCCAGATGCCATGAGGGGAGCTTATGGGATCGGGTGCTCACGTTCGACTCATTTCCGGTATGTGCGCTCAGGCGTCGCGTGTAGGGGCTTCATGGACAGGCAAAATGGCTGGTCTGGAGCGGTGCCAGCGTGGTAGCGTCACCCGTCAATAAAAGCCGTCGGCGGGCGTTTTGGCTCATGTCCCGTACCGCTGGGGCAAGACCGCGATGCGCGGTCAGCTCCTCGGTATTCGAGGGGCCACGCGCGGTTTGGGGGCGTTGATGCAGGGGAACAGGCACAGATGAGACAGACCAGCGGCAGATCCAAGTCCCAGCCGCCCGCGCCGCTCTGGGAGCCGCGCCGCATGCCCAGCCAGCAGCGTGCCCGTGCCACGGTCGATGCCATCCTGCAGGCGGCCCGTTCGGTTTTCTCCGAGCGCGGCTATGCCGGCGCCACGACCAACCACATCGCCAATGCGGCCGGCGTCAGCGTCGGCTCCCTCTACCAGTATTTTCCCCGCAAGGAGGCCATCGCCGCGGCGATGCTCGAGGACGCCGTGTTCAAGGCAGGCGCGGTGTTGCGCGAGCGCATGCTCGATTGCATGCACACGCCGCTGGAAGAAGGCATTCCGCTTATCGTCAAGGCGGTCATGGAGCTGCGACGGGCGAACGCCTTCTTTTTCATGGGGTTGCGGCGCGAGGTGCCCGGCCTGCGCGAGGGTTCGGGCAACCTGACCATCGAAAGCTTCATGACCAGCACCACCTACGCCTACTTTCAGCAGCATCACGAGCAGATCCGCGTTCCCGATCTCGATGTCGCCATCACGGTGGTCAAGTACCTCGTGGCGGGCGCCGTCGATTTCTACCTCGAAGACCCCAGCCCCCAGCTGGGCGACGAGGAACTGGTGGCTGAACTCTCCAACAGTGTGTTGCGCTATCTCACGGCCTGAGGGCGCAGGCGCCACGCGCCGCGTGTGCCCTATACTCAATGCGTGTCTGCTCCCGGGTAGCCCGTGTGAAACGCGAGTACAAGCCGAGGGGCTAGCATGAAAGACTCAGCACTGCGGTCCGTCATCTCATGGGTTCGTAAAGGGGAATAACGATGAAAATTGCTTCGACAACCACGCGTTTGGCTTTGGCCTCCGTCATCTCACTCATCATGTCGCCGGCGCGCGCCCAACCAGACAGCAAGGAGGGGGGCGGTTTCGACGAAGTGATCGTGACGGCGCAGAAACGCGTCGAGAACATCCAGGACGTGCCGATCTCGATCAGCGCTATCTCGGCAGACCAGATCGAAGCCCGCGGGATCATGTCCCTGGACGATATCAACTCCCTGCCCAACGTGAAGTTCGAGCGGGCGCCAAGCTCCAAGTCGATCGCGGTGATCGCGATGCGCGGCTCGGTGACCTTCAACCCCTCCATCCTGTGGGAGCCGGCGGTCGGCTTGTACGTCGACGGGGTCTACATCGCCAAGGCCCAGGGCTCCATGTACGACGTCGTCGACCTCGAGCGTGTCGAGGTGCTGCGCGGGCCGCAGGGCACCCTGTACGGGCGTAACACGCTCGCCGGTGCGGTGAACCTGGTCACCAAGAAGCCCACCGGGGAGTTGGGCGGTTCTGCCGAAGTAGGCTACGGCAACTACAACGAAAACCGCGCCAAGGTCTCGCTGGATCTGCCGAAGGTGGGTGTTTTTTCGGCCAAGATCGCCGGTTCCATGCGCCAGCGTGATGGCGTGGTGGATATCGAGCAAAACCCCTATCCGCAGGTTCTCGCGGCAGGGGCGTCGCCCTATGACGAAACCGACACCAAGGACCAAAAGAACTTCTTGGGGCAGGTGCACGCTGACTTCAGCGATGCCTTCACCGCTGACTACACCTACAACTACAACAAGTTCGACGAAAAGCCGCCGTTCAGCCAGACGAAGTCCGTACTCACCGACGGCGACCCGCGGGCGATGTTCGATCCGGGCTCGCCGGGGTACATCGGTTTCGGCCCCGTTCCGCCAAACGGTTTGTACTTTGGCTTTCCGCTTGACCTGTACGTGCAGCCTGACTACTCGGAAGAAGGCTCGCTCAACGTGCCGACCTACGAGCGATCCAAAACCGAGGGTCATGCCCTGGTGCTCACCTACGACCTCGGCGGCCTCACGCTGAAGTCAACCACCTCCTATCGCGAGATGGTCTGGGGTGACCGGCTCGATCTGGACGGTTCCCCTCTGCCGCTGGCCGACACGATCCGTGACACCGACTACGACGCCTTCAGTCAGGAATTGCAGATCGCCGGCAATGCCTTCGACGACAAACTCAACTACGTGGGCGGCGTGTTCTACTTCGACGAGACAGCCGAAACCCTGGGGCCGCAGTCGTTCTTCGGGGGCGCGGCGCTCGGTGGGGCCACCTACCAGAGCGACTACGGCGTGAAGACCAAGTCCTACGCGGTCTACGGGCAGGTCGATTACGCCCTCACGGATGACCTCACCCTCACGTTGGGCGGGCGCTACACCGACGAAGAAAAACAAGCGCAACGCTATCTGCGTGTGGCCAATGCGTCTACCGCGGCATTGCCGGGTGGCTCTTTGGTGGTCGCGGATTTCGACTACGGCAGCGTCCCCAAGGCCAAGTTCCACAACTTCAGCCCGGCCATATCGCTGGCCTATGCCATCAACGACGATGTCAACGTCTACTGGCGCTTTGCCAAGGGTTACAAGTCTGGCGGCTACAACGGCGAGACCAACTCTTTCTTCGAGTTCACCGACGATTGCCCCTCGGGCGCCACGGAGCTCTGTGATCCCTACAAGGCCGAAGAGGTCGACAGCTTCGAGTGGGGCATTAAATCGCGCCTCTTCGACGATCACATGATCCTCAACGTCTCGACCTTCTACGACAAGCACAAGCAGATCCAGGTGCCCGTGTTCAAGGCGAGCGGGGCGGTGTCCTCGGAGGTGTTGAACGCGGCCTCCGGCACGGTCTACGGTTACGAAGTCGAGATGAACCTCAAGCCCGTCGATGCGCTCACGCTGAACGCCTCGTTCTCGTACCTCCATGCCGAGTACGACGAGTACAACGAGTTCGGCACCGACGTGGCCGACAACCGCGCCTACGTCCACGCACCCAAGTACTCTGCCTCGCTCGGTGCGGAGTGGCATGTCGCCCAGTGGGACTTCGCCGATCTGAACGTCTACGCCGATGTCAACTACGTCGATGACTACTACACCTTTCCCTACGCGCTCCAGCAGCCCGCCGCGGCCGACCCCGACTACGGTTCATGGGCCGAGGACGCCCACGCGCAGTCACGCACCATCGTGAATGCACGTGCTGCACTGTCGCAGATGAAGCTCGGCGGCATGGATGCGGAACTGGCGGTCTGGGCGCACAACCTGACCGACGAGAACCGCACCACCAACTTCATCCCCTTCGGTGCCGGTTTCGGCGGGATGTTGGAGGCCTACTACACCGAGCCGCGCACCTATGGCGTCACGCTCGGCGTGAAGTTCTGAGTGAGGACCCCGTGGCGGCCGCCGTTGCGGCGGTCGCTCACGGTGGTGCACCAGTCCGGGGTTCCGGCGAACGCCGGCAGCAGGCACCTGATCCAGGCATTGGGCAGTTGCCGCTGAAGACAGGATTTCCGTGATATGGCCACGAGCATCGACTACAAGCTGGGCGCTTTCGCGTTTCCCCGCGGCTGGTTCATGATCGCTGAAGCATCCGAAGTGGGTCGAGACCCGCTAGCGCTGCACTTCTTCGGCAAGGATTTCGTGCTGTTCCGCGGCGAGAGCGGGCGGCTGGTCCTGCTGGATGCCTACTGCGTGCACATGGGCGCCCACCTTGGCAGGGGCAAGAGCAGCTCGATCGTGGTCCAGGGCCAGCAGATCGAGGGCGACTCCATCCGTTGCCCGTACCACGCCTGGCGCTACGACGCGAACGGGCAAGTCGATGAGATTCCCAATCTTCCCGGTCCCTGCCCGAAGAGCGCGAAGCTCCATTCCTACCCCGTGCAGGAGGTGCTGGGCGCGGTGATGATGTGGCATGACACGGAGTTCGGAGAACCCGACTTCGCGCCGCCGGCGCTTGTGGAGTGGGACGATCCGCGCTGGGTCAATGGAACCTACGACCACCTCGGGGTGATACCGATTCACTCCCAGGAACTTCTCGACAACATGGCCGACTCGAACCACTTCGGGCCGGTGCATGGCGTGCCGCCGGACTACTTTTCCAATGAGTTCAGGGATCACCTGTATGTCCAGTACCAGGGCGGATTCCGCCTCGAGTACAACGCCTATCTCCGCACGAGCACCTTCTACACCGGGCCGGGTTTGCTGATTTCCCGGCAGCAGATCGGCGAGATCCATTCGATCGAGTTCATCTTCCACACCCCGTTGGATGACGGCTCCGTCAAGGTCTGGCACAACGTGGTGATGCGTACCGATACCGACACGCCCGGAGATGCCGAGCGGGCCGCGCAAAGGGAAAACCAGAACGCGGTTCTGGCCGCTTTCGCGCAGGATTTCGATATCTGGTCGAGCAAAGCGCCGGCCACCACCATCATGGTTCTCAAACACGAGAGAAACCTGCTGCTGGCGCGCGCGTGGTACCGGCAGTTCTTCAACCCGCGCGAGAACGCCGCTGCGGTGCACGCGGAACTGAACGGCAAGTACCCGGTGGCGCATCTTGCCGCCCCCGACGAAAGCGCTTACATATGAGACCTGCCACCCGGGCATGGTCTTGCGCTGCCTTTGCCTCACTCAGAATGTCCCCCGATCCCGGAGAGCGATGACATGCAGAACACGAGCACCCTGGATGTCCAGCCGATACTTGCCGATGTGGCGCGACTCGCCCCGCAGGCGCGGGCGCAGCGGCATATGACCCCTGAGGTCATCGAACTCCTCACCAAGGCGGGTCTTTTCCGGGCCATGTTGCCGCGCAAGTTCGGCGGCCTTGAGCTCGAGCCCACGGCGTTTTTCCGTGCGCTTATCCAGATTGCCGAGAGCGATATGAGCGCGGGCTGGATCGGCGGCGTGGTGGGTATCCACCCGTTCCAGATTGCGCTGATGGGCGATGCCGCCCTGAGTGACGTCTACGGCAGCAGCCCCGATGTGCGGGTGTCGAGCTCCTACAACCCCTCGGGCTCGCGCACCGTCACCACCAGCGAGGGCTTGCTGCTCAGCGGGCGCTGGGCCTGGAGTTCGGGCTGCCAGCACTCAGACTGGCTCCTGCTCGGCGCAGTGGAGGAGGGCGACACGCTGCTCTCGACCTGCCTGGTGCCGATGTCGGCGTGCCGGATCGAGGACACCTGGCACACCATGGGTCTGCAGGGCACCGGCTCCAACGACATCGTGATCGCCGAGCCTGTGCTGGTGCCGCGCTACCGCATCCACCGCCAGATGGACGGCTTCAACGGCGTCCAGAGTCAGGAAAACCCGATGTACGCCATTCCGTGGGGGCAGCTCTTCGCCGGTTGCGTCGCGGTGCCCACCATTGGTGCTGCGCGGCATGCGTTACGGGCCTTTGCCGCCAACGCCAACCCCAGCACGGTCGATGTCTCCAAGCTGCACGGCGACCCCGATATCCTGCGCCGGGTAGCCGAGGCCAGCGCGCTGATCGACGAGACCGAAGCTGCGTTCCTCCGCAATATCGCCGGCCTTGTAGCGGCGGCTGAGAAGGGTGAGGAGATACCGCTCCTCGAGCGTGCGCGGTGCCGCTATTTCACCGGCTCGATCGTCTCGAAGATGATCACCGCCGTTGACCTGCTGTTCGATGCGGCCGGCGGTCGCAGTGTGTTCTCGGGTGCGGAGATCCAGAACATCTGGCACGACATCCACATCACCCGCGCGCACGTGGCGAACAACCCCGTGCCGCTCGCCCGCAACTACGGCAACATGCTGCTCGGCGGCGAGACCCGCGATTACTTCATGTGAGTGTGCGAGCGTGACGGGCGGCGCAGGCCGCCCGCGTTGCTGCCCTTAGGGCGCGGATATCAGGCGGGGCGTTGCAGGAAGGCGAGCGCCGTGCTCTCGAATTCGGCCTTCCGTTCGATCATCGCCCAGTGGCCGCAGTCGTAGAACGTGTGCAGCTCGCAGCGCGGGATCAGGCGCATGGGCAGCAGGCCCATATCCACCGGCGTCACACGGTCATCGCGTCCCCAGGCAAGCAAGACCGGGCAGCGGATCCGCGCGAGGTTCGCCCAAAGCGGCGTGCCGTTCGCGCCCGTCAGGTTCGCGTAGATCGTGGCAAGCGCCTCGTGCGAGTACATCTTGCGCGACCACGCGAGTATCTCCGGGCGCATGGCGCTCTCGAACCTCTCCTCGATCAGGGCCTCGGTGATGATCGAGCGGTCGTAGACCATGGAGTGAAGCCACCGCACCAGTGCCTCGCGGCTCGGGGATTCCGTGAAATCCGCGAGCAGCCGGATGCCTTCGGGGGGCATGGGGCTGAAGATGTTGATCCCGATGCCGCCGATGGACACGAAGCGCTCCACGAGATCCGGGTTGGCGAGCGCGATCATCATCGCCACGCCACCGCCCATCGAGTTGCCGACGAAGCGCGCACGGGTGATGCCGAGTGCGGCGCAGAAGGCCACGATCGCGCCCGGTGAGCTCATCATCGGGTGCCCGCCTTCGATCGCCTCGCTGGCGCCGAAGCCGGGCAGGTCGACGATATAGCAGCGGAAGTGCGCCGCGAACGCGGGCAGGTTGTTGCCGAAATTGGACCAGCCGCTGACGCCTGGCCCCGAGCCGTGCAGGAGTATCAGCGGTTCGCCTGACCCGGCTACGTGGTAGTGGAGCGTGCCGGTGTCGATCTTCAGGGTCCGGCTGGTCGCCTCGTAGCTCAGATCCATGTCGCAGTCCTTTCGGGGTGGCCGCTCTCGGCGGCGCGGTTGATCGTCTGGTTTGCGTGGTGGACCGCGCGGAGCTTCATGCCTGGAAAGCCAGGCCTTGGTCGTGCAGCTCGCCGATCGCGCCGCTCGCGAGGCCGAGCACCTCGGCAAGCACCTGATCGGTGCTGCTGCCCAGCAGGGGGGCTGGCTGCGGGGGCTCACGCTGCAGTTGCGGGATGGTGGCAAATGCGCCTGCGGCCGGATAGTCGAGGCCGCTTGGATTGGATGCGGATCCGAAGATGGGGTTTGTACCCACCATCCCGGGATCCTGCGCGGCCTCGAGCATAGTCTTGTAGGGTCCGTGGCAGGCGCCTTCGGCATCGAGTGCCGCTGCGAGTTCGGCGTGGAGCCAGGTGGCGACGCGGCCTTCGACCAGCGGAAACAGCCGGTCGCGGTGCTGGAAGCGCAGGCCCTCGTCGGTGGCGAAACTGATCCCCAGTTTTGCCTCCAGCGCGGCAATCTCCTCGGTGATATCCAGCACCTTCACCAGCGCCGACCACTGCCGTGCGGTGATGGCCATCAGCATGAGGCGCTTGCCGTCGCGGGTGAGGAAATCCCGCCCGAAAGCCCCGTACACCGAGTTGCCCAGTCGCGGCCGGTTGGCGCCGGTGTAAAGCACCTCGGCCAGGCTGCCCAGGTTCGCCACGGTGCCGATGGCCACATCGGACAAGGGAATGCGCACTTCCTGCCCCAAGCCTGTGGCATCGCGGTGCCGCAGCGCGGCAAGCATCGCAAAGGCCGCATAGGCGCCCGTCAGCAGATCCCAGGCGGGCAGCACGTGGTTTACCGGCTCCGGACCGGCTCCGGTCTGGTCGGGATAACCGACTGCGGAGTTGACGGTGTAGTCGAGTGCCGGGCCGCCATCGGGCATGCCCATCACGCGCACCGTGATCAGGTCGGCCCGCCCTGCGGCGAGGCGTTCGTGCGCCATGAAGCCTGCCACCGGGAAATTGGTGACGCACTGGCCCGTGCGGCGCACCAGTTCCTGCAGCAGCTCGCGTCCCCGGGGTCTCGAGAGGTCGAGTGCCACGGATTGCTTGGCGCGGTTGAGGTTTTCCCAGTAGAGCGAGTGGCCGTTGGCGTGACGCGGCCAGCGATTGAAGTCAGGGCCGCCGCCGATCTGATCGACGCGGATCACCTCGGCACCCATCTGCGCCAGATACAGCCCCGCTGTGGGCGAGGCCACGAAGGAGGAGGCCTCGATCACGCGCAATCCCGCGAGCAGGCGGTACACGGCTCAGGTGCCTGCAGCCAGATCGCGCAGCACCTGCTTGGCGATCACCAGCTGCAGGATCTGCGTGGTGCCTTCGTAGATGCGGTAGATCCGCGAATCGCGGAAGAAACGCTCGGCCTCGTACTCGGCCAGATAACCGGCGCCGCCGTGGATCTGCACCACGCGGTCGGCGATGCGGCAGCAGGCCTCGGAGGCGAACATCTTGGCAGCGGCGGCTTTCAGCAGGACTTTTTCGCCCGCATCGGCGCGACGGCAGGCATCGGCGATCATGCATTCGGCTGCGTAGAGCTCAGCCTCGCTGTCGGCGATCATGGCCTGGATCAGCTGGAAATTGCTGATCGGCTCGCCAAAGGCCTTGCGTTCGGTGGCATAGCGCACGCCGGTCTCCAGCGCGCGGCGTGCGTAGCCTGCGGCGGCGCCTGCCACCGACAGGCGGCCGTTGTCCAGGCTCTGCATGGCCTGTCGGAAGCCCTTGCCCTCCACGCCGCCGAGCAGCGCATCGGCAGGCAGTTGCACGTTCTCCATGATGATGTCGGCGATGTGCGAGCCCGCCTGCCCCATGGTCTTGTCGGATTTGCCGACCGTGATGCCGGGTGTGTCCATGGGCACGATGAAGGCGCTGATATGCCCGTTGCCGGGCAAGGCCTCGGGGTGTGTGCGCGCCATGATGAGCGCGATCTTGGCGAAGGGCGCGTTGCTGATGTAGCGCTTGGTGCCGTTCAGCACATAACCATCGCCATTACGAACCGCGATGGACTGCATGCCGGCGCTGTCGGAGCCGCTCCCCGGTTCGGTGAGGCCGAAGGAGGCGATCTCACCGGCGGCGAGCCGCGGCAGCCACTGCGCCTTCTGCGCCTCGGTGCCGGATTTCGCGATGGCCGAACCGGTCATGCCGATGTTGATCGAGATGACTGTCTTGAAGCAGGGCATCGCGTAGCTCAGCTCGCGGATCGTCTCGACGTACTGGCTCACGTTCATGCCCGCGCCGCCGTAGGCCTCCGGCACGGTGATGCCGAAGAGGCCCATCTCGCGCATCTCGCTGAGGATCGATTCCGGGATCAGGCCCGTGGCGATGATCTCCTTCTCAGCCGGTATCAGGCGTTGCCGCACGTAGTCCTGAAGCTGCCTGATGAAGGCGGCAAACACATCCTGATCCATTCCGTCACGCATCTGCGAACTCCGCGATTACGATTGCAAATACAGCCTGGCTGGAGCCGCCGCTCATGCCGGGGGTTCGAGCCCGAAATGCGCGGTCATGGTTGCGCGCAACTCGAACTTCTTGATCTTCCCGGAGGGCGTGAGCGGCATGGATTCCACGAACACCACGTAGCGCGGCACCTTCCAGCGCGAGATCCGCTCGCTCGCCCACGCGCGGATTTCCTCGGGGGTTGCGTGCGCGTCATTACTTGCCCGCAGCACCGCGCAGACCTCCTCGCCGTAATGTGCGTCGGGTAGTCCGATCACGGCCGCCTCCGTGATATCGGGATGCATCAGCAGGTAGTTTTCTATCTCGACCGGAGAGAGGTTCTCGCCGCCGCGGATGATCATCTCCTTGGCGCGTCCGGTCACCCGCACATAGCCCTGCTCGTCCATACTCGCCAGATCGCCGCTGCGCAGCCAGCCCGCGTCGTCGAAGCCGCTCTGGTCGGCGGCGACATTGGCGTAGCCCATCATCTTGCCGGGACCGTCGTAGCACAGTTCGCCCACCTGTCCGCAGGGCAGGATCCCGCCCTGCAGATCGGTGATCTTCACGCTCACGCCCGGCAGGGGCCTGCCGTTGGTGCCGGTCTTGCGTTCGGCCGTGTCTCCCTGGACCGTGCTGCAGGTGACGCCGCAGGTTTCGGTTTGTCCGTAGCCGTTGATGATGTCGGCACCGAAGGCCGACTCGCATTCGCGCAGGAGCTTCAGCGACACCGGCGCGCCGCCGATGATGATCACCTTGAGCGCGCTGAGATCACGGCTGCCGAAGCCCGGCTCCTCCAGCATCTTGGTGAGCATGGTGGGCACGCCGATAAACCCGGTGCAGTGCTCGCTCTCCAGGATGTCGAGCGTCTCGCGGGCCTTGAAGACGTAGAGGGGCAGGGTGGTGGCGCCGACCATCATGGCCCCCG
>CAJADV010000385.1 GCA_903938575.1 uncultured Gammaproteobacteria bacterium | reverse complement strand
CGATATGACTGTCGCCGTGCACCAGCGTGAGCGGTTCGCGGTACCACTGTTGCTGCAAGAGCGGCCATTTCTGCATGGCCGTGCGAAAACGTCGTGCCTGCAGCCCGGTGAACACGCCGGGGGCCTTGCGCTGACAGGGCTCGACCGCGGCCACGTTGATGAACTGCGAGATGCCCGACATCGCCGGTGACAGAAAGGGGTGACGCGCCATGGGCAGGCGGCGTTCGCGCTCGGCGGGGTCAAGCCCCTCGTAGTGCGCGTGCATCCGGGCAAAAGCCCTCAGGCAGCGTCTCGCGAGATCGAGCGGCACGCCGTCCAGCATGGCCTGGTTGGTGAAGAGCTCTACCGACGGATCCGCAGCGAGGTTTTCCTGCAGCAGGGCAAAGCGGCTGCGCTGGTTGGCGATGGCGTGCACCGCCGGCAGCCGCAGCGGGAAGTCATGGGCGAAATTTCGGAAGAAAAGGCACTCGAGTTCCCACACGCGGATGGCATTGCAGAAGAAGCGCGTGCCCAGTGGTTCGCCAGGAAGTTTGAGGAAGAGGGTGCGCGGCATGTCGCGGCCGCGCTCCCAGTCCACCTCGAGCAGGCGATTGCTGCAGTTACTGCTCGGCGGGCGCTGCTCCAGTACACGCACGGCGCGAGCGATTGCCGCACGGCGTGTCCCATCTACGCCGTGCTGCGACAGCAGGCGATTGAGGAAGGCGGGCTGTTCCACGGTGGGTGCGCGCATCGGCAGGGTGGCGGGGTGCCAGTCGAGGGCGGCGTCCAACAGCAGCCTGCTGCTGCTGCCAAGAAGGGAGGTGATGGCGGCGACTCTGGACATGCGTGGTGCTTGCGTCCTGCGGGAGTGACATCGCAACATTGACGCGCTTCGGGCTAAAACACAAAGCGGGCTTTCAGGCCCTGAGGGCGCGCGATGGCAGGGCAATATGACGCGATCGTGATCGGCGCGGGCCACAACGGCCTGGCGGCGGCGCGGGTACTCGCCGGGCGCGGCCGCTCCGTGCTGGTGCTCGAGAAGAACAACTATGTAGGCGGCATGGCCGGCACCCGGCAGGTGTTCGCCGGCTGCCGCAACGAGGTGGGTGCCAGCGTGCTCTTCCCGATTGCCCGGGAACTGCTCGATTTTTTTGCGTTCGAGAAACACGGTGCGGAGTTCATCGAGCTGCCGGTGATGGCCATCAACCTGGCCGGCGCCGGCCAGCGACCGCTCATGTTCTACACCTCACGGGCGCGGCAGTTGTGGCATCTGCTGCGCCATCACGGGCCCGCGGCGCTCGCGGGTTTTGCGAGGCTTGCCCGTTTCATTGCCTACCCGGCGAGCGTGATGGACCGTTTCCGGCCGGACTCGGCGCCGCGCAGCCTCGAGGAGTTGCTGCGCGAGGCTCCCGACGAGGCGCATCGCGAGCAGTTGCGCCTTGCCTTCACGGGTTCGGCCATGGACGTGATCGACCGGTTTTTTCCTGACCGAATCAAACACCACACCTTCCGTTCCCTGCTCGCCTTCGCTGCCATCCAGTCGACCTACAAGGGGCCTTACACGCCGGGCTCTGCGTTATGTCTCATCTACACCTTTGCCCAGAGTGGAGACGGCGGACTGATGCGACGCGTGAAGGGCGGCATGGGTTCGCTGAGCGAGGCGCTGGCACGCAGCATCACGGCAGCCGGCGGCGAGATCCGCCTGAGCGCCACGGTAGACCATGTGCTTATGGAGCACGGCCGCGCCACGGGTGTGGTGATGAAGGGCGGCGACGAGATCCGTGCGCGCCTGGTGCTGTCCAATCTGGATCGGCCGGCGACCTTCCAGCGCTTGGTTGGCGAGTCGCATCTGGACGCCGACATCGCCGCGAGCGTGGCGCGCGCCGAGCACCGCGGTGCGTGGGTGCATATGCTGTTCCGGCTCGATGGGCTGCCTTCCTACGGGGGCGAGTGGGCCTGGCTGAATCGCGATCCGCACAACCGCTTCGGTGGTGCCATGGTGGCGAGCCCGGAGGAGTTGCAGCGCAGCTTCGAGACCTGCGACGCGGGCGAACTTCCCGCGTGGTTTCCCGTTGCCTTCCAGATCCCCTCGGTGATGGACCCTTCGCTCGCGCCACCGGGGCAGCATATCGCCAGCGCCTACGGATTCTGCTTTCCCTGCAAGGCCCCCAAGAGCGAGCGCGGCAAGCTCCGCGATCAGGCTGCCGAGCGGGTCATCGATATCATCAGCGGCTACATGCCGGATTTCCGTACCCGCATCATCGACAAGGCGGTTTTTTCCTCCGACCACTTCGCCAGCATGCACGGCGCCACGGAAGGCGACTTCACCCACGGACTGATCCACCCCGAGAACATGCTCGCCGCCCGCGCGATGGTGCCCGGCTCGGCGCACCGCACGCCCATCGACGGCCTGTACCTCTGCGGCTCTGCCTGTCACCCGGGACCCGGGGTCACGTTCCTCCCGGGTTACAACTGCGGCCTCGAGGCGGATCGCGCACTCTCGGGAACATGAGCGCGCCGATGCGCCCGCGTGTGTTCCTGGTGAACAAACCGTAATCGCATCAACGGTCTTTTGACCACCCGCGCAGTGATGCGAGACCGTGTGTCCGAGCGTATGGTTCGTGTAAATCCCGATGACTCCCATCACGGCTGGCGCCGCCAGTCCGGCACGGGACCAATTTTTCAATCCAATCTGTCCGGATGTACCCATGAGACCTTCCCGCCTCGCCACCGCTTTCCTCCTTGCGGCCATTCCACTCGCGGCAAGCGCCGCTGGCAAAACCGTCTGCCACGACGGCGGCCGCTACCGGGTGGTGGCCAAAGCCACCGAGTCGGTGGGAACCGATCTCATCGTCAAATACACGGGTCGGGGCCGCAGCATCCCGGCTTGCCGCTACGTAGTGCGCTCGGGTGATTTCGAGATCCGTAACGAGAAGGCCGAGTACTTCCTTGGCCTGCAAGGGGCGTTGCTGATCTTAGACAGCGGCACGGCCCCTGAGCCGCGCGGCCTGATCGTGTGGGATCTCGAGAAGCGCCAGAAGGTTTTCACGGGTACCTACTCCCCGCCCTACAGAATCGACGCAGCGGGCATGCGCTTCTGGGCGCAGAGCGGTGAAGCCACCGATGCCAACTGCCCGCAGGCAGCGGGCTGGCGCGCGAGTGGTCTTGGGGCCGCACTCGAAACCGAGACGACTCTCAACTTCGCTGATATGAGCCTGACGCCTTCGGCAAATACGCGTTGCAGCGCGCGGCAGTGAGCGTCATCGTCTGCTGAATGTGGGTGCGTGTCCGGTTGGGGCAGGGGGCGCGGGTTCCTTGGGTCGCATCTGTGCTGTAGAGACACGATAACTGGCTGTTCAGGGTTCCAGAGGGGCTCAGCATGGAGGTTCGTCTCGGCGATCTGTCATCGCCCGCGGTGATCGCGTTGCTTGAAGAGCATCTGCGTGACATGAACAGCTGGTCACCGCTGGAGAGCGCACATCCTCTGGACCTCGAGGCGCTGCGAGCACCGGCAGTGAGTTTCTGGACCATCTGGGATGGCGAGGATCTGCTCGGTTGTGGTGCGCTTATGGAGCTCTCCAGGGAGCATGCAGAGATCAAATCAATGCGCAGTGCATCGGCACACCGCCGTCGGGGTGCCGGTGTGGCGATGCTCAGCTTTATCCTCGAGGAAGGGCGCCGTCGTAGCTACCGGCGCCTCAGCCTGGAGACTGGTTCGGCCGAGCCCTTTGCCCCCTCGCGTGCGCTCTATGGACGCTTCGGTTTCGTCTATTGCGAGCCCTTCGCCGACTACCAGCCCGATCCGCACAGCGTGTTCATGACCCGCGTTCTGTGAGCGTGTGCGACGTACTGGCAGCATTGCTGCGATGCGCCTAAGCTCATGTCTCCATTCAACCGTTTTCCACCGAGAGGAGCGCGCCATGAGCAAAGGTATGGACAAGAAGAAGGAAGTAAAGAAAAAGCCGGCCAAGACCACCAAGGAAAAAAAGGCCGCCAAGGTAGCCAAGAAGAGTTCCAAGTAGAGTTCTGACCCCGGCCCGGGGGCTCGCGCTTCGGCGCTGTTCCCGGGCCGTCGCCTTACACGTCTTCAGGCCAGTAGTCGTACGCGTCTGCGTGACAGTGATTCCTGTGAGAGATACCCGGAATCGTCTTACTCCGTATCGCGGCGGCCTCGCTTGGCAAACGTGCGGATATACAGCGTCTCGACCTTTTCGCGGGCCCAGGGTGTTTTACGCAGAAACGTCAGGCTCGATTTGATCGAGGGATCTGTTTTGAAGCAATTGACGTTTATCTTCGCCGCCAGCCCCTCCCAGCCATAGCGATCGACGAGAGCGGTGAGCACGGTCTCCAGGGTGAGTCCGTGCAATGGGTCATTCGATTGCGGATCATGCATGGTGAAGCGCCAACTCCGTTGTCTGGCCTGCTGATCTGAACTCCGAACGCAGAACGGATCGGCAGCAGGTTCAGGAATGGTACATCAGGTTCAAGTGG
>CAJADV010000384.1 GCA_903938575.1 uncultured Gammaproteobacteria bacterium | reverse complement strand
GGCGCTCGACACGCTTGCTCTCGCCGAGCGCGATGGCCAGCGGATCTGCGAATGCGTTGACTGCGGTTTTTCGGACGCGCAGGACCGTGCCGCGGGCGATGCCGCCGACCCGCGCAATCGCGGGCTCGGCGAGCCCGCCGCCGCCACCGGGATCATCCGTATCATCGACCCGCGCAGCGACTGATCCGGAGCCTCGCAGCGCGAGTACCCGCCGCAACTGAACAGTGCCCTTGATGAGGTCGCGCACTGTGGGAAGCGTTGTTATACTTCGCGCGCTTCGTTGCGCCAGCAGCGAGAGTTGTGCACCCCGCCGCGGGAAGCGGTGTCAACCAGACCGGAGTTTTGGAGACATGCTGCGAGCCCAACATCGACGCCGCCTTATGGCAGGTGCCATCTCCATGGCTGCCCTCGTTCTGCAGCCAGCACTTGCCCTCGCCGAGCAGGTCGAGCGCTCCGACACGAACATGCGCGTCGGGGCCACCGACGTCAGTCATCAGGTCTATGACCTCCACATGTTCTCGCTGTGGATCTGCGTCGCCATCGGCGTCATCGTATTCGGTGTCATGTTTTATTCGATCTTCGCGCACCGGAAGTCACGTGGTGCGGTCGCCGCGCACTTCCACGAGAGCACCAAGCTCGAAATCGCCTGGACGATCGTGCCGTTCGTGATCCTGATCTTCATGGCGGTACCGGCCACCAAGACCCTCACCGACATGTACGACACCAGGGACGCGGCGCTGGACGTACAAATCACCGGTTACCAGTGGAAGTGGAAATACTCCTACCCGAAAGAGGGCGTGGAATACTTCTCTAGCCTGCGTACGCCGCGCGATGAGATAGACAACCTTGCTCCCAAGGGTGAGAACTACCTCCTCGACGTTGATGAGCCCCTGGTCATACCCGCCGGCAAGAAAGTCCGCTTCCTCGTGACCGCGGCGGACGTGATTCACTCGTGGTGGATGCCCGACTTTGCGGTAAAGAAAGACGGCATTCCTGGCTTCATCAACGAGGCGTGGGCCAATGTGCCCGAGCCCGGCATCTACCGCGGCCAGTGCACCGAACTCTGCGGCAAGGACCACGGCTTCATGCCGATCGTCGTGCGCGTGCTCCCCGAGGGCGAGTTCAACACCTGGCTTGCCTCCCGCAAGGAAGAAGCCGTCGAGGAGCGCGCGCTGATGGCGCAGAACTTCACCATGGACCAGTCCATGGAGCGCGGCAAAGGGGTTTATGAGAAGGTTTGTGCTGCGTGCCACCAGCCAAACGGCGAAGGTATTCCGGGCGCATTCCCTGCACTCAAGGGCAGCGCGATTGCGATGGGGCCCATGGAAGGTCACATCGATATCATCGTAAATGGCAAGGCGGGAACGGCTATGGCGGCTTTCGGCGCACAGCTGAGCGAGGTCGATCTGGCCGCCGTCATCGTTTACGAGCGCAACGCATGGGGCAACAACGTGGGCGACATGCTGCAGCCCATCGACGTCGCGAATTTCAAGAAAGGCAAGTGAGCGGGGAGTAACACCATGGGTGCAGATCATCACGGACCTGCGAAGGGCCTGACGCGCTGGCTGTTTACCACCAACCACAAGGACATCGGCTCGATGTACCTGTGGTTCAGTTTTGCGATGTTCCTGCTTGGCGGGTCCTTCGCGCTGGTGATACGTTCTGAACTCTTCCAGCCGGGCCTGCAGCTCGTCCGGCCGGAGTTCTTCAACCAGATGACTACCATGCACGGCCTCGTGATGGTGTTCGGCGCGATCATGCCCGCCTGGGTCGGACTCGCAAACTGGATGGTTCCGCTCATGATCGGAGCGCCTGATATGGCGCTGCCACGCATGAACAACTGGAGCTTCTGGATCCTGCCCTTCGCCTTCACGATGCTGTCGCTCACGTTCTTCATGGACGGTGGCGCACCGAACTTTGGCTGGACCTTCTACGCTCCCTTGTCCACCACTTACGCACCCCCGTCGGTGACCTACTTCATCTTCGCGGTCCACCTGATGGGTATGTCCTCCATCATGGGGTCGATCAACATCATCGCCACCATCATGAACATGCGCGCGCCCGGCATGACCTACATGAAGATGCCGATGTTCGTCTGGACCTGGTTCATCACGGCCTTCCTGCTGATCGCCGTCATGCCGGTGCTTGCGGGCGCGGTCACGATGATGCTGTTCGATATCCACTTCGGCACCAGCTTCTTCAGTGCTGCCGGCGGTGGTGACCCGGTGCTGTTCCAGCACGTGTTCTGGTTCTTCGGTCACCCCGAGGTATACATCATGATCCTGCCGGCCTTCGGCGTCGTGAGCGAGGTGCTTCCCACCTTCTCCCGCAAGCCGCTGTTCGGCTACAGCTCGATGGTCTACGCCACAGCGTCGATCGCCTTCCTGAGTTTCGTGGTGTGGGCCCACCACATGTACACGGTGGGCATGCCCATCGCGGGCGAGCTCTTCTTCATGTACGCCACCATGCTGATCGCCGTACCCACGGGCGTTAAGGTGTTCAACTGGATCTCGACCATGTTCCGGGGCTCGATGACCTTCGAGACACCGATGCTTTTCGCGATCGCGTTCATCATCCTGTTCACCATCGGTGGTCTGTCGGGCGTCATGCTCTCGCTGGCACCGCTCGACTTCCAGTATCAGGACACCTACTTCGTGGTGGCTCACTTCCACTACGTGCTGGTGCAGGGAGCCTTGTTCTCGATCTACTGCGGCGTCTATTACTGGCTGCCGAAGTGGACCGGGCACATGTACGACGAAACGCTCGCGAAAACGCACTTCTGGATGACCTTTATCGGCGTCAACACCGCGTTCTTCCCGATGCACTTCGTCGGCCTGGCTGGCATGCCGCGCCGGATCCCGGACTACTCGCTGCAGTTCGCCGACTTCAACATGCTCTCCAGCATCGGCGCCTTCATCACGGGCTTCTCGCAGCTGATCTTCGTCGTCGTCCTCCTGAAGTGCATCAAGGGCGGCAAGTCGGCGACCGATCAGGTCTGGGACGGTGCGCAGGGCCTCGAGTGGACGGTTCCATCCCCCGCGCCCTATCACACCTTCACGATTCCGCCGCAGGTTCGCTGAGAACAGGAGCCAGTCATGCCCACGAAATCCACACGGAACATCGCACTGCGCCTTGGCGCAGTGGCCGTGGGCATGTTCGGTTTCGGCTTTGCGCTGGTGCCCCTCTATGACGTGATGTGCAAGGTGCTCGGCATCAGCCGGGAGACCATCGTCACGCAGTCGCAGTTGGATCCCGACGCCGCGCAGGCGGATATGTCCCGTACCGTGACCATGCAGTTTCTCGCGAACAAAAATGACGGGATGGCGTGGGAGTTTCGCCCCAGCCAGTTCGAGATGGACGTAAACCCCGGGGCAATGAACAACACGACCTTCTACGTCCGCAATCCGGCGCACCGGGCCATGATTGCCCAGGCGGTGCCCAGCGTGTCGCCTCCCGAGGCTGCACCCTTCTTGCACAAGACCGAGTGTTTCTGTTTCCGGCAGCAAACTCTCGCGGGGGGCGAGGCATTGGATATGCCGCTGCAGTTCGTCGTTGACCAAGCGCTACCGAAAAAAATTCGTACGATCACGCTCTCCTACACGCTGTTCGACGTGACCACCATGGCCGCGGCGCCGGATCAGCGCGTGGGTTTCCGCAACTGAGCAACCACACGGGCGGTCAACGGGCCGTCAGAGCAAGGGAGAGATGACAATGGCACACGGACCCTCGGGCGGTCACGAGACCTACTATGTTCCCGAGAGCAGCAAGCTGCCGATCTTTGCGACGGTGGGTTTGGGCTGCACCATCCTCGGCGCTGCCAACACCCTGAATCAGATCAAGGCTGGCACCGGCGGCATGTCCATGCTGCTGCCTGTGGGCTTCGCCTTCTTCATATTCGTGTTGTGGCAGTGGTTTGCGACCACCATCCGCGAAAACATGGCGGGCCTGAACAGCGCTCAGCTCAAGCGCTCCTACGTCATGGGTATGCAGTGGTTCATTTTCTCGGAGGTGATGTTCTTCTTCGCCTTCTTCTTCGCGCTTGCCTATGTCCGCATGCTCGCCGTTCCCTGGTTGGGGGGGGAGGGTGATCGTGGAATTTCCAACCAGCTCTGGAGCGGCTTCGCCGCCAATTGGCCGATGATGCAGACGCCCCAAGAGGCGGTCGAGGCCGCTGGCGGCGCGCAGTTGATGGCTAAGAACGGCATATTCACGTCGGCAAAGGAAGTCGTCGACTGGACAACCATTCCGCTGCTGAACACGGCCTTGCTGGTCGCCTCCAGTGTGACGGTCCACTTTGCGCACACCGCTCTCAAGGCAGGCAAGCGCCAGGCACTGACGTTATGGCTGTTGGTAACGCTCGCCCTGGGCTTTGTCTTCGTGGGCTTCCAGGCGGTGGAGTATCACCACGCTTATACCGACCTCGGGCTCACCTTGGCCTCGGGTATCTACGGTTCCACCTTCTTCTTGCTCACGGGCTTCCACGGGTTTCACGTCTGCCTCGGGGCAGTGATGCTGACGGTGATGTTCCTGCGTGCGACCACCAAGGGGCACTTCACGCCTGAAGATCACTTCGGCTTCGAGGCAGCCTCGTGGTACTGGCACTTCGTGGACGTGGTCTGGATCTGCCTCTTCTTGTTCGTTTACATCCTCTGAGGCGCCTCAGGGCGGGGCCTCAGCGGGAGCAACGACGGCACCCTTGCCGGCCAACGCGGCACTCCACGGTGCGTTCGAGCGTAGCTGACCGGTATACATGCCGTAGGCAATTACTCCGATCAGCGCCGTGGCCAGGCTGACGCGAACCCCTAGCCCCCGCAGGGTCCTACGCGTAGCCCCCTGGTCTTTCATCAAGAAGACGAAGCTGCTGCCAAGACTGATCAGCAGCAGTACGAGCAGGATCACGATTAGCGGTTTGATCCACATGGTTTGCGTTCCAATGTCAGTGCGCCGACCCGGAGTGTAGACGATGCCATCTGACGCGTCCGACCTCACCCGGCCTGAGTTGCCAGACCCCCGTTTCCGGTGCAACCTCAAGTTTGCCGTACTCGTGGTTGCCGTCTTTCCCCTGCTCGTGTCCCTTGGCTTCTGGCAGCTCGCGCGTGCCGCCACGAAGGAGCAGGCGCTCGCGACTTTCGCCCTTCAGCGCAGCGCTCCTCCGCTGCCGTTGTCCGCGCTGGATCTGTCCGATGGCTCGTCTCTGACCGGGCGGCGCGTCGAGTTGCGGGGACGCTACCTGCCTGCCAAAGCGTTTTTACTGGATAACCGGGTGTTCCGCGGCCGCGTCGGCTACGAGCTACTGATGCCGTTTGCAGATGACAGCGGTCAGATCGCGCTGGTAAACCGGGGTTGGCTGTTGGCGCCATCTACCCGGGACAAGCTGCCCGCGATCGAGACACCGGCTGAAGCGCTGGTTTTGCAGGGTAGGCTTTATCGCTCAGTGACCCGCACCGCTGCAGCCCTTTACGCGAGCGCGGGATGGCCCAGCGTAGTGCAGGCCATGGACGTCGATGCACTCGCCGCCCAGGCGGGTTTGCAGGCCGCCCCTTATCTCGTGCTCCTCGATCCAGGTCAACCGGGCGTCACCGAGGCAGACTGGCCGCAGGTGAACATGAGTCCCGCTCGTCATCAGGCGTACGCCTTGCAGTGGTTTCTGCTTGCCGTCGGGTTACTCGTAGTATTCGCGGTCGGTGGCACGAATCTTCGTCAATGGCTCGCGGCGCGCGCACATCCGAGGTAATCACCGATGAACACCCCTTCCAATCCGGCCGTCGCCACGGTTAGCCGCGCGAGGCTGAAACTCATACTGATGTTTCTCCTGCCCGCCATCGCAGTGGGCCTTGCGACACTGGTCTATGTGACGGGTATCGGCATACCCAAAACTACCGTTAACAAAGGCGTGCTGCTGGTGCCCCCGCGCCAGCTCGACGACCTCGACTTGCGGGACGCCACCGCCGCCAACTGGCGTTATGCCGCCGACGGCGCCGCCTGGGGGATCCTCGTGGCCGGTGGCGAAGACTGCTCGCAGCTGTGCCGTGAGCGCCTGCTGCTAGCGCGCCAGGTGCATCGCTCACTGGGTCGGGAGCAGGAACGCGTGAAGCGTTACTACCTGGACACCGCAACGACAATCGACGCCGACACCGCAGCCTATCTCGCAGCCGAACAGCAAGGCCTCACGGTGATACACGCGCCCGAGTCTGCGTTGCGAGCGCTACTCGCCTCACAACCCGGTGATCCTGATCCTCTCGCGGCAGGTACCATCTATCTCGTCGACAAGCGCGGCTTCGTGATGATGTATTACCTCCCCAGCCACCCGGGCAAGGGCATGATCGACGATCTGCGCTTCCTCTTGCGCAATACGCCCGAGTGACCCCGCCGGTCGCGGCCAATCCGCTACAATGCCGCCCGCCCGACGAGGACTCCCCGACATCATGGAACTGACCGCCGCAGAGCACGTCAACTGGCGCGACTACCTCGAGCTCTGCAAGCCCAAGGTCGTCTTGTTGATGATCCTGACGGCCGTTATCGGGATGTTCCTTGCCACCCCGGGTTTCGTTCCCTGGGATGTGCTGGTGTTCGGCAACCTCGGCATCGCGCTGTGCGCGGGCTCCGCTGCCGCGATCAACCATGTGGTCGATCAGCGCATCGACTCGGTCATGGCCCGCACCCGAAACCGGCCCATTGCCCAAGGTCGCGTGAGCACGACATCCGCAATCGTCTTTGCAGTCACGATCGGCGTGCTTGGCATGGCCGTGTTGCTGGTGTTCGTCAATGCCCTCACGGCATGGCTCACTTTTGCCTCGCTGATCGGCTACGCGCTGATCTACACCTATTTCCTGAAGCGTGCCACGCCGCAGAACATCGTGATCGGCGGCCTAGCCGGCGCCGCGCCACCGTTGCTTGGCTGGACGGCCGTCACCAATGACGTCCATGGCTATGGCCTGCTCCTGGTGCTGATCATCTTTGCCTGGACGCCGCCCCATTTCTGGGCGCTGGCGATACACCGCCGCGAGGAATACGCGAAGGTGGATATCCCCATGCTGCCCGTCACGCACGGCAATGCCTTCACCGCGCTGCATATCCTGCTCTACACGCTGCTGATGTTTGCCTCGACCATCCTGCCCTTCGCCACCGGCATGAGCGGTCCGCTCTACCTATTGGGCGCGGTAGTGCTCGGCGGCGGCTTCCTGTATTGGGCGGTGCTGCTGATGATCGGCAAGGATCGCCGCGCACCGATGGAGACCTTCCGGTATTCGATCGTCTACCTGATGGCGTTGTTCATCATCATGCTGGTCGACCACTGGCTCTTCCCGAACCCGATGTCCATCGTCTATCCGTTCTGAGGCAGCTCGAGCATGGCCCTCTCCAACGCCCAGCGACGTAACATCCGCTACACGGCCTTCGCGCTGGCAGGCGTCGTCGCCCTGATGGTGTCGCTGTTCGTGCGCCAGTTCATCAACCCCGAGAAACTCGATGCCGGCTGGTTGTCCATACGTGGCGCGGTGATTTTCGATGCGCCCCGGACACTGGCGACGCCTGCCTTGCTGGATCTGGAAGCGCGGCCCTTCGATGGCAGCGCCTTTCGTGGTCGCTGGAGCGTCATCTACTTCGGCTTCACCTATTGCCCGGATGTCTGCCCGACCACCTTGGCATTACTGCGCCAGGTCGAGGATTCACTGCATCCCGCTGGCGGCCGGCGCCTGCCCGTGTCCTTTTACCTGGCCACGGTGGATCCGGCTCGCGACACGCCGGCCGTTTTGAAGACCTATGTCACGCATTTCAGCCCGAGCTTCATGGGCCTTACCGGCGAGTTCCTCGACGTCCACCGGTTTGCCACGCAGCTCAATACGCCCTTTCGCAAGAGCCTGCTGCCCGACGGCGGCTATACGGTTGACCACGGCTCCAATCTGGCCTTGATCGACCCGCAGGGGCAGTTCGCGGGATTCGTGACGCCGCCGTTCGACGTGGCGAAACTGAATGACTTGCTCGAGGTTCTGCGGACCCGGTCTTGAGCTGCCCTAGCGCCGCCGCAGCGCAGCGCCGGCGTGGCAAAGCGCAAACAGCGCGCAGGCCGCAGCCACCACCGAGGGTCCGGTTGGCGTATCGACCACGAGTGACAGCCACAAACCACCGAGTACCGCGACGGCGCCCAGCAGTGCACCCAGCGCCGCCATCTGCTCCGGCGATCGTGACAATGCACGCGCTGCTGCCGGCGGCACGATCAGCAGCGCGGTGACCAGCAGCACCCCGACCACATTCATCGCCACGCCTATCAGCGCCGCGATGCACAACAGTTGCAGCATCCGCGCCCGTTCCACTGCCACGCCCTCGATGCGGGCGAGATCCTCGTCCACCGCGATGGCGAGCCAGGCGCGCCAGCAGAACGCCGCTGTCACCGCCACCACTAAACCCACCGCTGCAATGAGCTGCAACTCTGCCCGGCCAACCGCGAGCAGATCGCCAAAGAGCCAGGCTTCAAGCCCTGCTCCGCGGGGCGCCAGGATGCTCACTGCAATCACGCCTGCCGCAAGTGTGCCGTGCGCGATCACTGCAAGCAGGGTGTCGGAGGCGAGCGTGGCGTGCCGCTCGAGGCGCGCGTAAAGCGCAGCCACCCCCAGACACAGCGCCAGCGCCGCGATTGGTGCACCCACATTCAGGAAAATCCCCGCAGCCACGCCGAGCAGCGCCGAGTGGGAGAGTGTGTCACCGAAAAAAGCCATGCGGCGCCAGACCAGGAAACAGCCAAGCGCGCCTGATATGGCGGCAATTCCCACGCCCGCAGCGGCGGCGCGCAGCAGGAACTCATCCATGCCGGTGCTCCCCGATCACGTTGCCCTGCAGGTCATGGGCGTGGTCGTGGTGGTGCGTGTAAACAGCCATTTGCTCGGCCGCGTGCCGACCGAAAAGCTGGAGGTATGCGGGATCATGGCTCACCACCTCGGGTCTGCCGGCGCAGCAGACATGGCGGTTCAGGCACAACACGGTGTCGGTCGAGGCCATCACCACGTGCAGGTCATGCGAGATCATCAGCACCGCGCAACGGTGCCGCGAGCGCACTTCCCGGATCAGCGCATACAGTTCGGCCTGACCCGCAACGTCCACGCCCTGCACGGGCTCGTCCAGAAGCAGCAGTTCCGGGCTCCGGAGCAGTGCCCGCGCGAGCAACAGCCGCTGCAGTTCACCGCCCGAGACCCCGGCGAGCGGCGTCTTGAGCAGCCGCTCGACGCCCACTTCGGCGGCGACTTCGCGTACGCGGCTCATGTCGCGCTCCGCGATCTGCAGGAAACGCCCGGCGCTCAGGGGCAGCGCGGCGTCCACATGCAGCTTTTGGGGCATGTAGCCCACCCGCAGGGCCTCGCGCCGCCACACGCTGCCCGATGACGGCGTGGCGAGCCCGATCAGCAATTTGAGCAGGGTTGTCTTGCCGGCGCCGTTCGGGCCGATCAGCGTGAGAATCTCCTCCTCGTGCAGCCGCAGTGACACGCGGTCCAGGATCAACTGCTCTCCGGCGCGGAAGGAGATCTCGCGCGCCTCCAGCAAAAAAGGGCGGCTCATGGCCCTGCGCGCTCCCGGCGGGGCGCCTGCTCGTGGCGGGCACCGGAGATCGTGGTCGCGGGGTCTTGGCTCATCGGGCTAGAGTATACGGATTGGATCCACGGTTCATCGACGATGACTCTCCCGGGCAAACCTTCCCGCGCCCGCTGCCGGGTTGCGCTGGCGCTTGCGTTGTGCGGCTGCGTGCCTGCCGCGGTCGCGGCCCCGGTGGTCGTCTCCAGCATCCGGCCGCTCGCGCTGATCGTCGAAGAGCTCGCGGGCGATGCGCTGGAGAGCCGCGTGCTCGTCTCGGCCGGTGCATCGCCGCATGATTTCGTCCTGCGCCCTTCGGAGCTTGCCCTGCTTGGAAGCGCGCGGCTCGCCGTCTGGATGGGCCCGGCGCTCGAGCGCCCGCTCGCGGCACCTCTGGAGCGCAGCGGGGTGCCTGCGGTGGCTCTACTCGCGGCGGTGGACGGTGCCCCGGGAGTAGATCCGCACGCATGGCTCGATCCGCGGGCTGCCGCCGAACTTGCCCGCGTCATTGCCGCGGAGCTGGTTGCGCGGGGACTCCTTGATCCGGCGCTCGCCGAGCAGCGTCTGCTCGCCTTTCAGGCTGCGATGCATACCCGCGAGACCCTCACACGCGCGGCGCTCGCACCACGCGCGACGGTGCCCTTTCTGTCGTTGCACGACGGCTATGCCCGCTTCGTGGCGCGCTACGGACTGCGTCAGGTGGGCGCGCTGCC
>CAJADV010000383.1 GCA_903938575.1 uncultured Gammaproteobacteria bacterium | reverse complement strand
GCCGTGGACCAGCCCGGCGCAGAGCATGCGGACTACCTGATCGATCAGGAGGTCGTGGTAGCCGCTGGCCAGTTCCTCCGAGAGGTCGAGATCCGCGAGCCGCGGGGCGGCATCGCCGTGCTCGTCGGCCACCATGTCCATCAGCAGGACGCCCTCGAAGAAGCCGTGTGCCCGCGGCACGCGCACCCCTGCGGCGGCCAGCCGGTAAAGCGCCTGCACCTCGGCGCTCTGCCAAGCCGATTCCGTCTCGCGACGGCCAAAGCGGGAGCCTTTCTCCATGGCCCGCGCGCGACGGCTGCCCTTGACCTTGCGGCCCTCGCGGTATTCCACCGCCTGGCGGAAGCTCCGTTGTTCGGCTTCTTTGTAGACCTTGGCGCAGCGTATCTGGTCGCCGCAGCGCACCACATAAACAGCCGCCTCCTTGCCGCTTTTCAGTTGCCGCAGCACCTCGTCGACGATACCGTCCTCGAGTAGGGGTTCCAGTCTTGGCGGGATGCGTTGGCGTGCGATGGGGGCGATCTGCAGCTATGAAGGACGATGGCAGTATACGTGAGCGGTTGCGGCAACTGCTGCTGCTTGCAACGCTGCTATGTCAGGTCGGACTTTTGACGGCCTCCGCTGCGTCCGGGGATGTGCTGGTAGCCCGTTTCGGGGCGGGCGATCTCTCTGGCTGGGAGAGCCGCTCCTTCGCTGGTGAGACCGTCTACGGTCTGCGTGAGGGCGGGCTCTGTGCCGAGAGCCGGGCAAGCGCCTCGGGTCTGTTCCGGAAAATCCGGATCGACCTGCAGCAGACGCCGATCCTGCACTGGTCCTGGAAAGTGGACCGCGGCCTGCCGCCTGCAGACGAGCGCAGCAAGCCCGGCGATGACTATGCAGCCAGGATCTACGTGGTTTTTTCGGGAGGCGTCCTCTTCTGGCGTACCCGGGCGATCAACTACGTCTGGTCGGCTGCCGAGCGTCCTGGCGCCACGTGGCCCAATGCGTTCACGGCAAGCGCGCAGATGGTGGCGGTGCAGGACGCTCAGGCCGCAGTCGGCGTCTGGCGCCATGAATCGCGCGATGTGCGCGCGGATTTCCTGAGGCTTTTCGGCGTCGACATCCGCTACGCCGATGCGGTTGCGATCATGAGCGACACGGACAACGGCGGCGGTCGGACTGCCGCCTGCTACGGCGATATCTGGTTCCAGGCTGCGCCTCGCGAAGGGCCTCGCGAAGGCGGGACAGCAAAGCCCGCCCCGGGTTAGCATGAAGCCACGAATGTCTTTTAACGAGGCTTTTTCCATGCAGGGCAACAAGACCCTTCCCGCGCTGGTGCTGGGCCTCTGCCTGATGTGTGGTCTGGGCGCGCTCGGCTACCTGCTCGGGCACTCGGCGATCCGCGTGAAGGAATATGAGCGCACTGTGGCGGTGAAAGGGCTCTCCGAGCGTGAGTATCCCGCCGACACCGTGATCTGGCCGATCCAGTTCTCGACCGCCAACAACGAGCTCTCGGGGCTCTACGGCACCATCGAGACCAACACCACCGCGATCCGCGGCTACCTTGCGCAACATGGCGTGCAGGAAGGCGAGATCACGGTGGCGCCGCCGGTCATTGTCGACAAGGCGGCGCAGCGCTATGGCGAGGGTCCGAGGGCCGAGTTCCGTTACACCGCCCTGCAGACGGTCACGGTGTATTCCGCCAACGTCGAGAAGGTGCGTGGCGTGATGACGGGGCTGGCCGAGTTGGGCCGTCAGGGCATCGCGCTCACCGGTGGCGAATACGACAATGCGCCGGAGTATCTCTTTACCAGGCTGAACGACGTCAAGCCGGAAATGATCCAGGAAGCCACCAACAAGGCCCGCGAGGTGGCGCAGAAATTCGCCACCGATTCCGCCAGCAAGTTGGGCAAGATCCGCTCGGCCTCGCAGGGTCAGTTCACCATCGAACCACGCGACAAGAACAACCCTCACATCAAGAAAGTGCGCGTGGTTTCCACCGTTGAGTACTACCTCTCCGACTGAGCAGCCCCGCCGCGGCCTGTTCGCGCTGATCGGGCCCGGATTGCTGATCGCTGCCACCGGCGTGGGCGCGGGCGATCTTGCCACGGCGGCATTCGCGGGCAGCCAGCTCGGCACCACGATCCTGTGGGCTGCTGCGCTCGGTGCCTTCCTCAAATTCGTGATCAATGAAGGCCTGGCCCGCTGGCAACTCGCCACCGGCGAGACGCTGATCGAGGGCGCGGTCCGCCACGGTGGACGCTGGCTCGCCTGGGTCTTCCTCCCCTATCTCTGGTTGTGGTCCTTTTTCGTCGGCTCTGCGCTCATGGCCGGCTGCGGTGTTGCGCTGCATGCGCTGCTGCCGCTGGTTGATGACCCCGAGCGAGGGAAGATCCTCTACGGTGTCATGAGCAGCCTGTTGGGGCTCGCGCTGGTGTGGGGCGGGGGATTCCGCAATTTCGAGAAGGCCATGAGCGCCTGCGTGGTGCTGATGGTCGCCAGCATCCTGGTGATGGCGGTGGTGTTGTGGCCCGGCTGGGAGCCGGTTCTGCGCGGGCTTATGGTCCCTGCCATCCCGTCTGTCGAGAGCGGAGGGCTGCGCTGGACGGTGGCGATGATGGGCGGCGTGGGCGGTACGCTTACCATGCTCTGCTACGGCTACTGGATCCGCGAGGAGGGACGTCGCTCGCTCGCTGACCTGCGCACCTGCCGCATCGATCTCGCCTTTGCTTACGGGATGACCGCGCTCTTCGCGATGGCGATGGTGATCGTGGGCAGTGCCACCCCACTCGAAGGCAGCGGCGCCCGGCTGCTGCTGCAACTTGCCGAACAATTGGGGGCGGCGCTGGGGCCTGCCGGGCGAGTGCTGTTCCTGCTGGGCGTGCTCGGCGCCGTGGTGAGCAGTCTGCTCGGTGTGTGGCAGTCGGTTCCGTATCTGTTTGCGGATCTGTGGTCGCTGGCGCGTGACGGGGTGCAAGGGCAGGGTGCGCGCGGCCCCGTCGATACCCGTGCCACGCCCTATCGCGCCTATCTGCTGCTGCTCGCCACGGTGCCCATGATCGGCCTGCTCGTGAGCTTCAAGGAAATGCAGCGTCTCTATGCCACCGTGGGTGCCACCATCGTGCCGCTGCTGGCGCTTGCGCTGTTGCTGATGAATGGCCGCAGGGACTGGATGGGTAAAGCGGGAAATCGCCCGCTCACGGCGTTGGTGCTGGTGGGTGCCTTGGCGTTTTTTGCGGTGCTGGGGTGGTCCGGGCTGGCGGATTGAGTCGTAGCTGCTTACCGATCATTCACTTGCCCGCGGGCGACACGCCCCAATAATGGAGCATTCATGCAGGAGCCTTCGGCCATGGACCGCTACATCGTCATTTCATCCGATTGCCACGCGGGTCTTCCCGGGCATATGTATCGCGATTACGTCGATCCCGCGCTCCGTGAGACATTCGATCTCGCCTATCCCATCCAGGCGCAGCGCATAAAAGCCGCGGAAAAAGCCTTCCTTATCCAGGAGATCAACGACCAGTGGCGCTCGGGCATCGAGCAGCAGCTCACCGGCGCATGGGATCACGAAGAGCGCATCCGCATGCTCGATGCTGACGGCATCGCCGGCGAGGTGATCTTCGTTGACGGCGTGACCGAGATGAACACGCCGCCCTTCGGCGCGGGCTTGAGCCTGCCCACCAAGGATGTGATCCCCGATCTGCAATGGGCCGGTGCGCGTGCCCACAACCGCTGGCTCGCCGAGCTTTGCGCACAAGCGCCTGCGCGGCATTTCGGTGTATCGGTGATGCCCGTTTTGTGGGATGTTGAACTCG
>CAJADV010000382.1 GCA_903938575.1 uncultured Gammaproteobacteria bacterium | reverse complement strand
TGCACACGGGCGGCCCTGCGGCACTTGATCAGCGCGACCGTCAGGCTTTCGCCAACGCATTGGACAGTTTCGTCGCGCGGGCGCGGCGGCGTCCTGCGGATCCAGCCTGAGCCTGTTCTGCTCTATAAGACCGGCACCGCAGCGCGCGCGCGCGAGCGGTAAAGCACCCACGACATGTAGCCCACGATCAGCACGTTGATGCCGAACACACCGAGGCTAACCCAGCTCACCTCGCGCCAGATCTCCACGATCTCGAAGGGGATGTAGATGGCGCCGCTCAGTGCCGCCAACCACTCGGCCCAGCGGCGCTCGAACCAGAGCCCATAGGACTCGGTGAGCCGCACTGACGCATACAGCAGTCCGCCTGCGGCCATCATCAACAGATGTCGATTGGTGAGCGAGCTGGCCGCCTGCATGAAGACGCTGGGATGCTCGTGCGCCGGATTGAGATGCGCACGCTGGGCGAGGCCGAGCAGCGCGCGGCGCATCCCCGGGTTCTGTGTCGAGATCAGCCCTGCTCCCGCCAGCAGCGCGAGGATGCCCTTGGTGAGTTCGAGGATGGCAACGGCGCGGACGCCCTTGCGCGTTTTTCCGGTCATCAGCGCGGTCTTCTCACACGAAGCTCCGCTGCGCTCGTGCCTCGGGCATGCAGTGCCGCAGCCATTGCGCGGTGAGCTTCTCCCCGAGTGAGTTCTGGCGCAGCCGCTCGTTCAGCACTTTCCAGTCGACCTTGTCGAGTTCCTGATCCTGATTGAAGCAGGAGAAGACGTAGCTCGTCTCACCCGTGATCGGGTCGCGGTGGGGCTGCAGGCACTGCGCGCAGATTTCTTTCATCATGCATTGCATGGGTGAGTTGATGGAGCCCACGGCGAAATGGTGCGGTTTCAGGCGCGGTTTGAGCACCTCGTGCCGCGCGCGGCCCACGGCGGCCATCATGCGGTCTGAACCGATGGCGATGATCCGGTCGACATCCTCGAACCGGATCGGGATGTCGCCGAGGCGGCCCTCGGCATAGCTGTCCATGGCCTGCACGATATTGCCCACAAAGCTGCGGTCTTGCGGCCTTGAGGGGGCAAAGCCGGGCTCCTCGTCACAGCACCACACGATGATGTCCGCCGCGGCCTCGATCTCGGCCACCTTGTAGCGATCCTGCACTTTCTTGTAGCCGGCGAAGTAGAGCACCCGCGAGCCCGCTGCGCGGAATGCCGCACCAATGGAGAAGAGCACCGCATTGCCGAGACCACCGCCGCAGAGCAGCACGGTCTCGTTGGGTTCGATCTCGGTGGGCGCTCCGGTGGGGCCCATCAGGATCACGGGTTCGCCTGGCTGGAGCATCGCGCAGAGGTTGCTCGAGCCACCCATCTCCAGCGCGATCACCGACACCAGCCCTTGCTCGCGGTCGACCCAGGCGCCGGTCATGGCGAGGCCTTCCATCTGCAGGCGTGTGCCATCGATTGCGGGCGCCTGGGTTTCGAGATTCTGCAGGCGGTAGAACTGTCCGGGCTGGAAGCGCGCTGCCGCGAGCGGTGCGCGCACTACCACTTCGACGATCGTGGGCGTCAGCCGCTCGACGTGGTGCACCGTTGCCAACAGCTGTTGCCCGAAGGCGGCGAGAAATTCCACGCCACCGGCGGCTGTCTGCGGCGCACGCGTGGCGAGCGCGCGCGAGACCACCGGGTAGCCCTGTTTGGCCGATGCCATCGCCTTCACGACGTTGCCGAAATAACTGGGGTGCACGTCGCCGAAGTAGCTGATGAATCGGCCGTCGGGCTCGCGCTTCATCAGCACCTGCGGTGTGGCGGGTTTGGCCGCGCTTTTCTCCGGTTTTACCGGATGACCCGCTTCGTCGATCGCTGCGAAGTACTTTCCGTCCAGTGTGTAACTGCCGGGGAATTCGCGCGCGAGCACGGTGTTGGGCTGTGTGCCTGCGGCCACGAAAACCGTGCGTGCAGGGAACCAGTGTTCAGTGCCGCTCTGGCCGTTCTTCAGGCGTATGCCGCGCGCGGCGCCGTAGTGGTCGACGTCGACGCCCG
>CAJADV010000381.1 GCA_903938575.1 uncultured Gammaproteobacteria bacterium | reverse complement strand
TGGCAGTTTCTCTGCGACAGCCTCTACCTCGGTCATGATGCGGCCGTCAAACCGGGACTCACTCCGGTAGAGAACCTTCGCTGGCACGCCGGCCTTTGGGGCCGGGTCCGCGAGATCGGCATCGAAGGCGCGCTGGCTGCGGTTGGGTTGGGGCTTTTTCTTGATACGCCGGCGCAGCAGCTCTCCGCTGGCCAGCGCAGGCGTGTCGCGCTGGCAAGGCTGCTGCTCAGTCCGGCGAGGCTGTGGATTCTCGATGAACCGTTCACAGCCATCGATCTCGACGGTGTGCAGCAGGTCGAAAACCTCATCGCCGGGCATGCCGCGGCAGGCGGAGCGGTTCTTCTCACCACGCATCACCGCCTCTCGCTTGCCTGTGGCTTCCGCCAGATTGGGTTGGACAGCGGAGGTCTGCCGTGAGCATCCCTATGGGTCCGGCGTGGATCGAAATCGCGCGGCGCGACCTTCTGCTCGCCTACCGGCGGCGCGCCGAAGCCGCCAACCCGCTGATCTTCGTGCTGATCGTAGTTGCCTTGTTCCCGCTGGGGATCGGTCCCACGCCGCAGGCGCTCGCGCGGGTCGCGCCGGGAGTCGTCTGGGTCACTGCACTGCTTGCCTCGCTGCTTTCAACCGACATGATGTTTCGCGCTGATTTCGATGACGGCTCGCTGGAGCAGATCGCGCGCAGTCCGTCCCCGCTCTATGCCACGGCGCTCGCCAAGATGGCCGTGCACTGGCTGGTGAGCGGGCTGCCGATTGCACTTATGTCGCCGCTGGTGGCGGGTTTGTTGTATCTGCCTGCGCCGGCGATGCCGGCCCTGCTGCTGTCCATGCTGTTGGGTACCGTATCGCTCAGCCTGGTGGGCGGTATCGGCGCCGCCCTCACGGTGGGCCTGCGCAAGGGCGGGTTACTGCTCAGCCTGCTGGTCTTGCCGCTCTATGTGCCGGTGCTCGTGTTTGGCAGCGCGGCCGTTGACTCGGCGGCGGCCGGGCTCTCCTGGAGCGCAGAGCTGGCCGTGCTCGGAGGGTTCGCGCTCCTTGCCATCACGCTCGCGCCGCTCGCGGTGTCGGCTGCCCTGCGGATCAATCTTGACGCCTGAGTTCCCCAGCTGGCTTCGCAGCGTGCCTTGGCGGCGCCGCAAAAGTGAAATCGGTGGGAGCCTATCGGATATACTACGGCTCGCAGTGGCCGCAGCCGGCGACTGACGGATTCAACATCAGGGTGGCATGTCAGGCGTGTGGTCTTTCCTGCACAAATTGGGTTCGCCCCGTTGGTTCTACCGGATCAGCAGTCAGTGGCTTCCGTGGCTCGGGGTCCTTGCGGGTGGCCTGCTCCTCTGGGGCGTTGTGTGGGGGCTCGCCTTCGCGCCGGCGGATGCCATCCAGGGCAACAGTTTTCGCATCATCTACATCCATGTCCCCGCAGCCTTCGTATCCCTTGCCGGGTATTACATGATGGCGGGTGCGGGTGTTGTGAGCCTCGTCTGGAAGATCAAGCTTGCCGACGTCGCGCTGCGTGCCGGTGCCGGCGTTGGCGCCGCCATGACTTTCTGCGCGCTGGTCACCGGATCGATCTGGGGTAAACCCACCTGGGGCACGTGGTGGGTGTGGGATGCGCGCATCACGTCCATGCTGGTGTTGCTGTTCCTGTACCTGGGGGTTCTCGCGCTCTACGAGGCCTTCGAGAGCCGTGAGACTGCAGCCAAGGCCTGCGCTGTCTTGTCGCTGGTGGGGACGGTGAACATCCCGATCATCTACAAATCAGTCGACTGGTGGTACAGCCTGCACCAACCCGCCACCATCAAGCTGACCCGCGCGCCGTCCATGCATCCGGACATGTTCCATCCACTGATCGTCACGATCCTCGGCTTTTATGTGCTCTACGTCGTGCTTCTTTTGCTGCGAATGCGCGCCGAGGTGCTGGAGCGTGAGGAAAAGGCACGCTGGGTAGAGGAATTGGCACAGGGTCGCGGGCTCGCGCCCGAGTCGGGCGGCTGAGGGGGATTGGATGTATTTCGAGTCGCTTGCTGATCTGTGGCATATGTCCGGCCATGGACGCTTCGTCTGGTCGGCCTACGGTTGTGTACTGGTTACGATTGTCGTGCTGCTCGAGGGATCCCTGAACCGCAGCTTCCGCGTTCTGCAACGTGTCCGGCGCCGTGTCGAGGCCTCTCGACCGCCGCGCCCCCCGGAGACCTGATCCATGCATCCTGTCAGGCGTCAGCGACTCATCATCGTCGCATTCATCGTGGTCGGAGCCAGCGCCGCAGCGACGCTGATCTTCCGTGCGCTGAGCGACAACATGAACTTTTTTTACGCACCCGCGCAGATCGCCGGGGGAGAAGCGCCCACGGGGCGCACCATCCGTGTGGGTGGGTTGGTGGTGCCGGGTAGCCTGAAGCGCGCCGAGTCCGGACTCGACCTCGCGTTCCGCGTCACCGACAACCGTGCGGAGCTGGAGGTCGATTTTCGCGGGATACTCCCGGACTTGTTTTCCGAGGGCAAAGGCGTTGTCGCAGTGGGCGAATTGATGCCGGGCGGTCGATTCAAGGCCGCTGAAGTGCTCGCCAAGCACGACGAGAACTACATGCCGCCGGAAGTCCACGAGGCGCTGAAGAAAGGCGAGACTGCGGGGCTGGCTGCTACGGGAGGCGACGACGATGTACGTTGAACTCGGCCACTTCGCGCTGATCCTGGGCTTCGGGCTCGCGCTGACGCAGGCGCTCCTGCCCATGTTGGGCGTGATGCGCGGGCTGCGGTCGTGGACGCAGGCTGCAGGCGCGCTTGCCTGCGGACAGTTCGTGTTCATCGCGATTTCCTTCGCCTGTCTGGCGCATGCCTTTCTTATAGACGACTTTTCCGTTCGACTGGTTGCCACCAACTCCAACACGCTCCTGCCAGCGTGGTACAAATTCAGCGCAGTGTGGGGTAATCACGAGGGATCGATGCTGCTGTGGCTGCTGATCCTCGCGGGCTGGAGCTCGGCGGTGGCGGTGCTCGCTACTGAGCTCACGCAGGATATGCGGGCCCGCGTGCTTTCGGTGATGGGGATGATCGCGGTGGGTTTCCACCTCTTCGTATTGTTCACTTCGAACCCGTTTCTGCGCAGCTTTCCGAATGTGCCTCAGGAGGGGCGGGACCTCAATCCACTGCTGCAAGACATCGGTTTGGTCATGCACCCGCCGATGCTCTACCTCGGATACGTGGGATTCTCCGTGACCTTCGCGTTCGCGATAGCGGCCTTGTGGAGTGGTCGCCTCGATACTGCCTGGGCGCGCTGGAGCCGTCCCTGGACGACCGCTGCGTGGATGTTTCTCAGCGTGGGCATCACGCTTGGTAGCTGGTGGGCCTATTACGAGCTCGGCTGGGGAGGCTGGTGGTTCTGGGATCCGGTCGAGAACGCCTCGTTCATGCCCTGGCTTGCCGGCACCGCGCTGCTGCACTCGTTGGCGGTCACCGAGAAGCGTGGCCTTTTCCGCAGCTGGACGGTGTTGCTGGCGATACTCACATTCTCCCTTAGCCTGCTCGGGACATTTCTGGTCCGCTCGGGGATCCTCACCTCGGTGCATGCCTTCGCCACCGACCCGGCACGCGGCAGCTTCGTCCTCGCCTTCCTGGGCGTGGTAGTGGGAGGATCTCTCACGTTGTATGCCCTGCGAGCACCGCAATCGAGCGGGCCGGCTGGCTACTCCTGGCTGTCGCGCGAGGCGGCGTTGCTTGGCAATAACGTCCTCCTGATTGTGTCCATGGCCACCGTGCTGCTCGGCACCCTGGCCCCGCTCCTGGTGTCGGCGCTGGATATGGGCCGCATTTCGGTGGGGCCGCCGTATTTCAATCTGATGTTCGTGCCCTTGATGAGTGTGCTGGCCGTTGTGATGGGTGTTGGCCCCCTGTTGCGCTGGCGCGAAAGTTCGGCGGGAGGGCTGCGCGGCCTGCTGGTCGGACCCATCGGCTTCAGTCTCGCGGCCGGCCTCATTTTTCCCTTTGTCTATCGCGGGCATTGGCATGGCGGTGCGGCGTTCACGGCGGGGCTCGCTGCGTGGTTGCTTTCCACGTTGTTCGCGGGGCTGCGTCAGCGCCTGCGGGAGCGTGGCGGTGTGCAGGCGCTGCCGCGGTTGGGATCGGCTTACTGGGGCATGGTTGTTGCGCACATCGGGTTTGCGTTCTGCATGGCGGGTGCCGCTCTCACGAGTATCTACAGCGACGAGCGCGATGTCCGCATGAGCGCCGGTGATGAGGTGACGCTGAGTGGCTACGTGTTCTCGTTTCTGGGAACCCGGCACGTCGAGGGCCCCAACTACAGCGCCGAGCGCGGCGAGTTCACGGCGCGCTCCGAGGGCAGCACCCGGGTCCTGCACCTCAAGGCGGAAAAGCGCGATTACCACAGCCAGATGGGCAATGTGATGACCGAGGCCGGCATATCGCCGGGCTTTCTGCGCGATCTTTATGTGTCGCTCGGGGAGCCTATCGGCGACGGCTCCTGGGCGGTGCGGGTGCATCACAAGCCTTTTGTACGCTGGCTCTGGATCGGCGGGGTGCTGATGGGAGCGGGCGGTCTGCTGACGCTGTTTGACCGGCGCTACCGCCGCGCGCGGGCGCCCGCTTCCGTTCCCGTTACTGCCGGCGCGGTGGCCTGAGCCGATGGCACGTCTGCGGCTTTTCCTGCCGCTGCTCGTATTCGCCGCCCTGGCCCTGCTTTTCTGGCGTGGACTCTCGCTCGATCCGAACTACATGCCGAGCGCGCTGGAGAACAGGCCGCTGCCGGCGTTCAGCGCGCCCACTCTCGAGGGCCCCGTGATCAGCGATGCGGAGCTGCGTGGCAAACCGGCGCTGCTGAACGTCTGGGCGACCTGGTGCCCGAGTTGCGCCGCAGAGCATGCCTATCTCAACGCGCTTGCCCGCAAAGGCGTGCTCATCTACGGACTCAACTATAAGGACAATGCCGAGGCAGCCGGTCGCTGGATAGCTGAAAAGGGTAATCCCTATGTGGCCAACATCCTCGATCCGGCCGGCCTCATCGGGATTGATCTCGGCGTGACGGGCGCACCCGAGACTTACGTTGTCGACGCGGCAGGCGTGATCCAGTTGCGTCATCAGGGTCCTGTAGACGAGCGCGTCTGGCGCACGGTGATCGAGCCTGCCCTGGCGGGGCTTTCTGCGGGGAGCCTGCGGTGAGACTCGTGGTCTGGTCGATCTTGCTGCTGTTGGCCGCAGGTGTGAACGCCGGCATTGAGGCACGCGACTTCTCGAGCCCGGAGCAGCGTGAGCGATACCTGCATTTCACGGCCGAGCTGCGCTGTCCCAAATGCCAGAACCAGAACCTCGCGGACTCCAACGCACCTATCGCCGAAGATCTGCGCGAGCAGCTCTATCGCTTGCTGCAGGAGGGCCAGAGCGATCAGCAGATCGTCGATTTCATGGTGTCGCGCTATGGCGAGTACGTGCTCTACAAACCCCGCATTGAGCCGCGTACCTGGTTGCTTTGGGGCGGGCCGGTGCTGATGTTCGTTGGCGGCTTGTTGGCCGTGGGCACACTGGTGCGACGTGCCCGCCAACGCACCTCAGCGCTGGCGGATCTGAGTGACGAGGAAAGCACCCGCCTCAAACAGCTGCTCGATCAGGATTGTCCTTGATGAACGTGCTCTTCTGGTCATTTGCGATATTGCTTGCTGCTCTGACTGCCTCCTTCGTGCTGTGGCCCCTGCGCGCACGGACCCGATCGGATGGAGACCTGCGTGACCAGCAAAATCGTGCGGCCTACCGTGCCGAGTGCGAGAGTCTCGATCGGTCGCTCGCCGGAGGAGGTATCGACGCCCAGGCGCATCGTTCGCTGATGCTTGAACTCGACCGCCGCCTGCTCGATGAGTCGGAGCCAGCCAGCCCGGCGCCCGTCGGCTCTGGCGGTGGTCGGGGCGTGTTGCTCGCCTTGGCCGTCTTGCTGCCTCTGCTGGCGTTTGCCGTCTACAGCATGCTCGGTGGTGCCCGCGCCGAGCGGCTCGACGGCTTGTTGCAGCAGATCGAGCGCAGCGAGGATGCGACGGCGCGCGGGGCATTGCTTGAAGAGGCTCTTCCACTGCTGGAGGCCGAGTCCCGGCGCGCTGACGCGGACGGCGGCTATCGGTTCCTGCTTGCGCGTGTCTACACGGGGCAGGAGCGTTATCCGGAAGCGGCCGCAACTTATGCGGAGGTAGCAGGTCTCTACCCGCAGGATGCAGACATCCTTGCGCAGTACGCGCAGGCGCTTTATATGGCGGCGGGACGCAACATCACCCCCGCCGTGCAGGAGTTGATCGACCGCGCGCTGACCATAGATCCCGCCCAGATCACACTGCTTGGCCTTTTGGGCATGGATCGTTTCCAGAAGGACGATTTTGCCGGCGCGATCGCGGCTTGGGAAAAGCTCCTGGCCGCCTTGCCTGCGGATGCGCCCGACGCCTCTGTGATACGCGATGGCATCGCTGCGGCGAAGACCCGGCTCCCCGCCGGCGATATGGCCGCCGCAACGCCCGCCAAGCCTGCGCCTCAGGTATCAGCAGATGAAGGCGCTATGGCAGCGACTGCGGGTCCTCGCCTCGAGGTCCATGTGGAGTTGTCGCCGCAGCTGCAGGCAGACCCGGATACCTCTGTGTTTGTTTTCGCCAAGGCCATTTCCGGGCCCCCGATGCCGCTTGCGGTGGCCCGTTTCCAGGTCTCCGAACTGCCCCGTACGGTCGTTCTTGACGACAGTATGGCCATGGCTCCTGGCATGCGACTCTCCGGTTTTCCCACGGTCAAGGTAGTCGCGCGTGTGTCCCGCGGCGGTGGGCCGATCGCCCAGCCGGGTGATTTCGAAGGGGAGGCCGGGCCAGTGTCGACGGGCGCGGGCGTGCAGCAGGTATCGCTGCGGATCGATCGCAAGCTCTGAGAGCCTTCTCGGGCGCGGCATCCTGTCCTATGCTCCTGCGGCCACAAGCACCCGGGAGAGCGCGCACATGGATAAAACCGAAGACCTTTTCCGCCGCCTCGAACAGCTGAACGACATAGGCGTAGCCTTGTCTCGCGAGCGCGATATCAACCCGCTGCTCGAGCGGATTCTGGTCGCGGCGAAGGACATTACCCGCGCGGATGGCGGCACGCTCTATCGTGTAGTCGGTGAGGGTTCGGCGCTGCGTTTCGAGATCATACGCACCGACTCGCTCGGAATTTCGATGGGCGGCACGACAGGCCGGACCATCAGTTTTCCGGACATTCCGCTGCGTGATCCGGACGGTAGTTCCAATGAACGCAACGTGGTCGCATACGCCGTCAACCGCGATGTCACGGTGGCCATAGAGGATGCCTACACCGAGCAAGGGTTCGATTTCTCGGGCACGCGCCGATTCGACGAAGGTACTGGCTACCGCTCCCGCTCTTTTCTGACGGTCCCGATGAAGAACCACGAGGGCGAGATCATCGGGGTGCTGCAATTGATCAACGCCACCGATGCGGCAGGCACGGTCGTGTCTTTTTCGCAGGCTGATTGTCGGTTGGCTGAATCGCTTGCCTCGCAGGCGGCCATCGCGCTCACCAACCGCCAGCTGATCGCCCAGCTCGAAGAGCTGTTCGAGTCGTTCATCAACCTGATCAACCTCGCGATAGACGAAAAATCGCCCTACACCGGCGGCCACTGCCAGCGCGTGCCTGAACTGACCATGATGATTGCCGAGGCGGCCGATGCGGTGGGCGAGGGGCCGCTCGCGGGTTTTCACATGAGCGAGCGGGATCGCTACGAGTTGAAGATCGCCGGCATGCTGCATGACTGCGGCAAGGTCACTACGCCCGTGCATGTGGTCGACAAGGCCACCAAGCTGCAGACACTCTTCGATCGTATCCACCTGTTGGACACGCGCTATGAGGTCATCAAGCGCGACGTCGAGATAGAGACCCTGCGCCGTCA
>CAJADV010000380.1 GCA_903938575.1 uncultured Gammaproteobacteria bacterium | reverse complement strand
CGCGGTGTCGCGGATGCTCTGTCGGAAGAGGTAACCGAGGATCTCCTCGTCACGCGCGGGATCGGCCTGGCGGACGAGCGCATCGACGGCGCGGTTGCCCTCGCGCAGGCTGCGCGGCCGCCGCCCGAGCAGACGGCCCATGTCCTCGAGCTCGAGCTGCTCGATCTCGGCACCGATCTCAGCGTGGTTCTGCATGTGGGTGAGCAGGCGCAGCGACATCTGCAGGCGGTGCGCGAGAAATGAATCCGTGATCGCGGGCAATTGCTCATCGCGCAAATTGCTGCGCATCGTCTCGAAGAGCATGGAAACGTTCGGGCGCTCCGGCACTGGCAGTCGGGGTGCATCCAGAGTGAGGCCCATGGCCTCCGCGATGGCCTCGGCCGTGGCCTTGCGTGACCAGACCTCCTGCGCGATCCACTCCGCGTGCTCGTCACGCGGATTCAGTTTCTGCACCACCGGCCCCAATGCCAGCGCGGTGGTGAACATGCCGATCACACTGTAGTAGCGGATCTTGTGCAGATCGAGCGGCACGCCACTCGCATCGCTGTAGTAGCGGAACCAGTCGGGCAGGTTGCCGGTGGGATACCACACATCGCGGGTGCGGATGTGAGCGAGCTCGCGCATCGGGTCTCCCAGATTCGCCAGCTCGAAATCCACCACTCCCTGCACCCGCGAATCGCGGAAGAGAAATTGCCCGGGCCCGGTGTCGCCCTGCACCAGCACCAGCCGCTCGGGCATCTCCGGGAGGTTGCGGCGCAGCCAGCCGCAGGCAAAGCTCACCAGCGGCACGGGCTCCACGATCAGCGGAAAGTGCCCGCGCTCCCACACGGCAAGATCAGTGCACACCAGTTCGGTGGTATCGCGCGGGGCGGCGAGCCCGATTTCGACGAATTTCTCTGCAGGGATCGCATGCCAGCGCGCCATCAATCGCGCGAAGTCACGGGCAACGGCATCACGCTCGGCGAGCGATTCGATGGTGGTGAAGTCGTTGACCCCGGGAATGAACTCGAGAATCGCAGCGTTGGGATCGTCGCTGGTGGCGATGACCTCGGGCACCGGGATGCCCTCCTCGCGCAGCAGGCGCAGCACCCGTGTTTCGCGCTGCAGACCGTATTCGCGTGTGAAGCCGAAATCACCGCCGCGATCACCGCGAATGTAGAACTTGCGGCCCACGCCACCGGCATCCACGTCCACGAACCAGCCCGGCCGCCCGCCAGACTCCCGGCCGCCCTGGCGCTGCGAGGCGACGATGCGTGCGCCGAGCGTGCGCTCAGCCCAGGGAAATACATCGGACTCTGTAAGCAGCTTGGACATGCGGCGCTCCCGGACAAGCACGCGGGGATGCGCGCTGCCCGGACTCTACGCGCGGCGATGCGCGGCTTTCAATGCTCCATACGGATGAAGCGCAGGAGGGCTCATCGCACAGGCAGATAAAATTGCAGTGCCTCGAACACGAGTTCCGCGCCCTCTTGCGACTGCCGCGTAACGCCGCGCACCAGCAGCACGCCACCGCCCGCGACGGTGTTGATGGCCTTCTGCTCGAGCTCCGGCGCAGCCGCCGCGGGCGAGAGGTCGAGGCCGGTGATGAGATGCTGCCGCGGAGAATTGAGCGTGTACTCGGTAAAGGACGGACACGGCACGGTGATACAGACGATGCCGCTGCTCTCGATACCTGCGTAATGGACCTTGCTCGCGTCACCGGTGAGCGGCGCGCCAGGACCCGCCGTGCGCCAGGCCGCGAGCACGCTGAAAAACCCAAGGTTCAGGTCCACGCCGCCGGCACCGGAATACGCGCGAGGCCGCAGGCTCCCGCGCACCAGCAGGGCTGCGTTGGTGTCGAAGAGGGTCTCGGGGGCTCCCTCGAGTTCGGCGACGTAGCACTCAGACCTCGGTTTGCCGTCGGCGCAGCGGGTGAAAGGCTGATTCACGCGCTTCAGCCAGAATCCACCGCAACCGGGAGAGGCGCATTTGCGCATGTCGTGGCGCAACGCGAAGTAGCCGCTCTGCCCGAATTCGGGCCCCCACGCTGGCGGCGCGGCACACACCGGCGCAACCGGTACGGCTGCCGCCAGAAGGGCAAGGAGCGTTGCTTTCAGGAATCGCATGTCTGGCGGTCTCCGCACACTGGCTGTATCTGCTGGCGTAACACGCCCGGAAACGGCAGAAGGTTCCTCCCTGCGGGAACCATCCGTGGATTCCCGACGTGTATAAGACAGTGCATTCAACCATCGCTACAGGATCGACCATGCGGCCACTTGCCTCTTTGGCTTTGCTGACGGCTCTAGCACCCACCCTCGCGAGCGCAGAGGTACTGCTCGAGCGTGTCCAGACATCGGGCTATACCCTCGAGGAGCAGAGCTTCGCTGCACGCTGCACGATCGAGGACACCGGCCAGGTCGAAATCGAGTACCGCGCAGGTTCGGGACTGCTATCGCACCGAGCGCAGCAAATGCAGATTTCCCTGGCCACATTGCGGGCGTCCATAGCCGAGGCCTACAAGGGCGAGTTGGTGGCAGTGGAACCCTTTCCCGTCGATGGTCCGACCCGTCGGTACCGGGCTTTCCGCAAAATGAACGACGGCAGGCTGCTCGAAGTGCTGTTGTGGGAAGAAGACGGCAACTCCGGGCGCAAGCAGACAAACACGTCCCCCGCTGCAACACGCCTCAAGCGCTTCATCGACCTGAACTGCGGCCCCGAGAGCTGAGCAGCGCCAGCAGCGCTCAGATCTGCTGCGCGCGACCTGCCCAGTAAGGCGCGCGTATCCGCGCCCGCAGCGCTTTGCCCGCCTCCGAGCGCGGCAATCGCGGCACGAAATCCACCGCGCGCGGCCACTTCTGCTTCGCAAGGCGCCCCTCGCAGAACGCGAGCAATGATTGCCGGCAGGCCTCGTCCGGCGCGTGGCCCGGGAGCAGTTCCACCACTGCCGTCAGCACCTCCCCGAGATCGTCATGCGGTGCGCCGACGCAGGCCACATCGGCCACGGCCGGATGCAGCGCGAGCACATCGTCGGTTTCCTGCGGATAGATGTTCAGGCCACCCGAAATCACGACCTCGGCGCTGCGACCGCTCAGGAAGAGATAACCCTCGGCATCGAGGCAACCAATATCACCGGCGGTGAAATAACCATCACGCTGGATGGCAGCCGTTTTTTGCGGGTCGCGGAAATACTCGAAACTGCTGCCGGGCGGATTCAACAGGTAGACCGCACCGCTCTCGCCCGCAGGCACGTCCTGCCCGCTTTCATCGAGGATGCGCACCTGGCCGGGTGCCGGCCGGCCCACAGTACCGGGCTTCTGCAGCCACTCTTCTGGCCCCACCAGCGTGCCCGGCCCCTCGGTGCCCGCGAACATTTCCCAGAGGATGGGGCCGAACCACTCGAGCATGCGACGTTTGGTCTCCACCGCGCAGGGCGCCGCGCCGTGGATCAGGAAGCGCAGGCTGGAGATGTCGTGTGCAGCGCGCGTCTCCTGCGGCAACTGCAGCAGGCGATTGAACATCGTGGGTACACAGAAGGTGTGGGTGATGCGGTGTTCCGCGATCAGCGCGAGCATGCGCTCGGGTTCCCAGCCGTCCATCAGCACGGTACCGATACCCGCCGTGAGCGGCGTGTTGAGGCAGAGACCGAACGGGCCCGCGTGGTAGAGCGGGCCGGTGGCGAGCGCGCGGTCTGCGCCGCCGTCCGGATCGAAGTGGAACACCGCGGTAAGGATCTGCTGCATCGCCGCCGCCGCGGCGGGATCGGGCTGGCGGCGGAACACGCCCTTCGGCCTTCCCGTGGTGCCCGAGGTGTAGAGCATCGTGCTGCCGAGACAGGGATCGGGGATGTCGGCGCCGTCCATGCCGGCAAGCGCTTCTTGCCAGCTGATGTAGCCGGGCTGCGTGGCGCCGATCGACACGCGCAAGTCCAGCGCCGGCGCGGCTGCTGCCGCTGGAGCCGCAGCGGCCGCTCGCTCGTCGAGAAACAGCGCCCGCGCCTCGCAATCAGCCACGATCCAGGCGATTTCCTCGGGCGAGAGATGCCAGTTCACCGGCGTGAGCCGCAGCCCGATGCGGTGCGCGGCAAAACGCACGACGGCGAATTCCATGCGGTTGCCGCAGACCAGTGCCAGCGCATCACCGGCCACCAGGCCCGCCGCACGCAGCCGCCGCGCGAGTCGGTTGGAGAGCGCATTCAGCGTGGCGAAATCAATCTCGCCCCGCCCGCTCCAGAGCGCGATGCGGGTGGGGTCTGCCGCAGCGACAGCCGCGATCTCCATCCCTTCGGGGGCGCGTGCGCAAGCGTCGGCAAAGATACCCATGCTCATTCCCCGCGGAAAACGGGCGGACGCTTTTCCTTGAAGGCGCGCGGTCCTTCGCGGGCGTCCTTGCTCATCATCACGCCGGCGGCTTCGCGGGCCTCGAGATCAAAGGCATCGGCCCAGCGTTCGGTGTGGCTCTCGAGCACCGTGCGCTTGATCGCGGCGAGCGCTAGCGGGCCATTGGCGGCGATGCGCGCCGCGACGGCCTCGGCACGCGCGAGCAGTTCACCGCCATCGACCACCTCGCTCACCAGGCCCCAGCCGAGTGCGGTCTGCGCATCAATGGGTTCACCGGTCATCAGGAGCCGCATGGCATGCGCATAAGGCAGTTGCCGCGCGAGGCGCACCATGGAACCGCCACCCGGCACGATGCCCATCTTCGGTTCGGGCAAGCCGAATTCAGCGTGACGCGCGGCGATGCGCACATCGGTGGCCTGCAGCAACTCGCAGCCGCCGCCGAGCGCGCGTCCGTTCACGGCGCAGACCACGGGCTTGTACAGCGGCTCGCCCTTCAGCAGCACGCGGTCGGCGATGGCAGGGTCGGAAAGCAGCCGGCGCTCGACATCGTCTGCAGCTTCGCGTGCACCGGTCCACAGCGGGATCAGCCCGCCGAGATCGCCACCGCAGCAGAAATCCCGCTCACCGCTGCCGGTCAACACGGCCACGCGGATGGCGCTGTCGTTGCGCACCTCGTCCCAGGCATCGGCCAGCTCCACGAACGCGCGCGGGCCGAGCACGTTGCGCGCCTCGGGGCGGTTGATGGTGATCCACGCGACCGCCCCGCGCCGCTCGACAAGAACATCGGCCATGTGCTGCCCCTCAGTGCGCCGCCGCCGGCGCGCTCATCGCCTGCTTGCGCTGGTTTGCCTTCCAGATCAGGAAATCCTGAATGGCCTGCACACCGCCGGCATCGAGCTGCTCGCGGAACTGCGGCATGCCCTTGCTCTCGCGCGCGCCGCCCAGAACGATGCCGGCGAATTCGCGGTGCGTCTGCGCGCTCATGTAATCGAGATCCGGCACGCCACCCGCGCCCCCGCCGTGGCAGATGCCGCAGTGCTCCGCGAACAGCAGCAGCCCGCGCGAGACCTGTTCCATCGGGGCCGTGGCAGGCGGCGGATCGAAGCTGCGCACGAGCGGCTCGGGCGGCGTCAGCACGCCCTTGGCATCCAGCGCGTAGACGGCGATGCGGTTGGGGTTTTTCAGGCCCGCGACCGCAGTGCCGTCGGGGAAGATCGTGCCCAGCGCACCGCCCCAGCCCACGCCCACCGCAAGGTACTGCCGGCCATCGACCTCGTAGCTCACGGGGCCCCCGGGAACACCGGAGTAAATGGGTGTTTCCCAAAGCACGCGGCCATCGTTATCGGCATAGGCCACCAGTCGTCCTTCGGTGGCGCCCTGGAAAATCAGCCCGCCCGCAGTGGCTAACGTGCCGCCGTTGGCGGGCACTTTCTGCTCCACCTGCCACGCGCGTTTGCCGCGGGCGATATCCCAGGCGATCAGCGAGCCGCGGGTGTTGCGCTGCACCTCGGCGTAGAGGCTCATATCGGTGGTCATGGGGCGCAGGTCGTGGCCCGTGCTCATGTAGCGGCTGCCCTTGCCGAAACGCGCGGCGGAATCCATGGCATAGACCGAGGGAAACTGCAGCTCGCTGAAGTAGAGATACCCGGTGCTCGGACTGAACGAGACCGGGTGCCAGTTGTGGCCGCCCACCATGCCCGGATACAGCAGCACGGGCTTGCCGCTCTTGCTGTAATCGGCCTCGGGGTTCTCGATCGGGCGACCGGTCTGCAGGTGGTAGCCCTTGGCCCAGGTCACCTTGGTGAAGGGCTCGGCCGAGAGCAACTTGCCGTTCGTGCGATCGAGCACGTAGACAAAACCGTGCTTGGGTACCTGCACCAGCAACTTGCGGAGTTTGCCCTCGATCGGCAGGTCAACGAGCGTCAGCTGCGTGGTGGCCGGGTAATCCCATTGCTCGCCGGGCGCGAGCTGGAAGTGCCACACGTACTCGCCCGTGTCAGGCCGCAGCGCCACGATCGAGGAAATGAACAGGTTGTCGCCGCCACCGGGGCTGCGCAGCCCGCGGGGCCACGGCGAGCCGTTGCCGACGCCGATGTAGAGCAGATCGAGTTCCGGGTCCCAGGACATCGCGTCCCACACCGTGCCACCGCCGCCCCACTCGGTGAAACGCGTGCCGCTCCAGGTTTTCGCGGCCATGGCCATCGCGGCGTTTTCCGGTGCCTTGGCGGGATCTCCCGGTACCGTGAAGAAACGCCATGCAAGCGCGCCGGTGTCGGCGTCGTAGGCCGAGACATAACCGCGCACGCCCATGTCGGCGCCGCCGTTGCCGATCAGCACCTTGCCCTTCACGACGCGCGGCGCACCGGTGATGGTGTAAGGGCGCGTGGTGTCGATCAGCGTCTGCGCGCTCCACAGCGTCTGGCCGGTCTTTGCATCCAGCGCCACCAGACGACCATCGAGCGTGCCCGCGTAGAGACGCCCACCCGATGCAGCGAGCCCGCGGTTCACCACGCCGCAGCAGGCCTTGGCCGCGCTCTTGCGATCGACCGCGGGATCGAAGGTCCAGAGCGGCGTGCCGCGGGCGGCATCGAAGGCGTAGACCACGCTCCACGCACCGGTCAGGTACATCACGCCGTCGATGACGAGCGGCGTGGTCTCGACGCCACGCTCGTGCTCTAGCGTTTGCGTCCACGCGAGGCCAAGGCGTTTCACGGTGGTGGTGTTGATCTGCTCGAGCGGGCTGAAGCGCTGCTCGTCGGAGGTGCGCCCGTAGGCAGACCAGTCGCTGCGATCATCGGCCAGACCCGCAGCAGCGAAGACCAGCAACAAAACACCCGCAAGACCACGCATACATCCTCCTCACGCCATTCGACACGCCCGCAATTCGCCGATGGTAATCCCTGCGTGCGCCGGGCTCGCGCGGAGCGTATGACCATCCGGAAAGATTTTTGGGACGCGGGTTCCCGCCTCCGCTAGCATCAGCGCATACCAAGGAGAAGACACGTGCAGAAAGAAACGCCCGCAGCAGCCTTTCCCTCGCACACAAAACTGGTCTTCCTGGTGTCCGTGATGCTGCTGATGAACTACATCGACCGCGGCAACCTGGCCACCGCGGCGCCGCTGGTGAAGACCGAGCTGCAGCTCGACGATGCCCAGCTCGGCCTGCTGCTTTCCTCGTTCTACTGGACCTACGTGGCCTTCATGATCCCGGTGGGCTGGGCCACCGAGCGCTTCGGCGCGCACCGCGTGCTCGCCGTGGGCGCCACGCTGTGGTCGCTCGCCACGCTGCTCACGGGGTTTGCGCCCAACCTGAGCGCGATCTTCCTCTTGCGACTGCTGCTGGGCGCCGCCGAAAGCACGGTTTTCCCGGCGGTATCCAGCCTTATCGCCACCCATGTGCCGCTCGACAAGCGGGGTATGGCCAACGGCATCATGAGCTTCGGCTACCAGGTGGGCCCGGCGGTCGGGACCTTCGCCGGGGGCCT
>CAJADV010000379.1 GCA_903938575.1 uncultured Gammaproteobacteria bacterium | reverse complement strand
GGTCATCGAGACGGAAAAAACGCCGCCTGTCACGCGCGCTCTGCACGGGCTGGACGCGGCGTGGGGGTGTGTCGGCCATCTCAGGGCACCTCCGCGGCGGGGGGATCGAGAATCTGCTCAAGGGGGACGCCGCCGTCCAGTTTCTCACGCGAGGCCGCCAGCATATCCAGCGTTGCACGCAGCGCGGCATCGATAGGCTGGGTGATGACGAGTTCGACCCGCGTGTTGCGCTCGGCACGTGGCGAAGCAGGGGGAACCAGCGGGCGCGATGCGCCATGCGCCACTACCGTGAGACGGCCCGGGTCGATGCCGCCCGTGCCCTGTAGCACCTCGGCCATGGCCGCGGCGCGGCCCGCAGAGAGCGTCCAGTCCGAGGGCCCGGTAGCCGCAGCGCCGGCGTGATGCCCGCGCAGCACCAGCGGGCCCGGTTGCGCAGCGACCACGCTCGCCACGTCTTGAAGTTGCTTGCGCATCGCCGGGAGCAGGGTCGTGGAGCCGGGCGCGAAGCTGCCCTTCTCCAGCAGGCGCAGCACGACGGTGCGCCCGCGCGTCTCTATCTCGACCTCCCCGCGCGAGATGCCGCCGCCGAAGCGCGCTGCCAGCGCACCGGCCTGCTTGCGTGCGCCGGCAACGAGGGCGTCCACCGCCGCGTGGGCCAGGGCACGGCTTTCCGGCGTGGGGCCGGGAGGCAGCTCAGGCGCTGGCGTGGCCGTTGCCGTTGCCGCGGGCGGCACGACGGCAACCGGCAACTCGAGCGGCGGTAATTGGCCGCCTCCCTGCCAGAGTTTGTCGATGGGTGCCGGCTCGCCCTCCGGGTGGAAGTCCGGAACGATCACGCTGGCGCCGAGAGGCACGCGGTCGTCCGCGAAAGCATCTTCATTGCCGAAGCCCGCCGCCAGCCCGCCCGACACGAGAGCAAAGCGACGGTAATCGGGCCGCGAAAGAGACAGCATCACAACCAGCATGCAGACGATCGCCAGCAGCACCACCGCGAAGGTGGGCAGCCAGCGAGGGTTTGCAGGGAGAAGCGGTTGGGAGGCCACGGTCCGCGTCTCAGGCCGGCACAGCGCGGCGCTGCCCGTCGGGGAGGTAACGCTGCAAGGCGTCCTGCATGATCCGCGGGCTCTGCCCGGCCTGGATCGCCAGCAACCCGTCCATGACCAGCGACTGCATCAGGCTCTGCTGCGCCGCGCGCAGTGAGAGTTTTTCCGCCACCGGATGACAGATGAGATGCGCCACCAGGGCGCCGTAGAGAGTGGCGAGCAGCGCGATGGCCATGCCCTGCCCGATCGCGCGCGGATCCTCGAGATTACCGAGCATTTGCACCAGCCCGACCAAGGTACCGATCAGGCCCATGGCGGGCGCCACCTCGGCGATGGCGATGAAAATGCGCTGCCCCCACTCGTGACGTTCCACCGCGAGGAGGCGGTCGTTCTCGAGCATCTGACGCAGCACCTCGGGGTCGTGGCCCTCGGCAACGAGTCTCAGTCCATCGGCCATGAAACGGTTGCTGGTGGCCTGGTTCTTCAGCGCCAGCAACCCGCCGTGACGCGTGAGGCCCGCGAGTTCGAGCAGCCGGGCAATCACCCGCTGCGGATCGTCGGGACGCCGGAGAAGCGCCTGCGCCGCAACACCCAGCGCACCGCCCAGCGGCGCAATGCCGAATCGGGTCATCACCACGAAGGCCGTGCCCCCCAGCACCAGCAGCAGCGAGGGCAAATCAAGGAACAGTCCCGGCTCACCCCCGAGAAAGACCGCCAGCAGCACCACACCCAGAGCACCGGCAAGGCCAGATACAGTCGCCAGATCCATCGTTGAAACCCCTTGGAAAGACGATCCCTGTTAGACGCGTTGGATTCGAATGCACGTGGCATGCCACTCACGAAGGCGACAGAAGAGCGTGCTCCGCGCCGCGGGTGCATTGCCTTGCCCGGCCCTGACACGCTAGTGTCCACCGCTCAGGACTCACCCCCGGAGCCACCGTGAGCGAAAGCCCCAAGACGCCCGATTTCGAGCAGGCGCTCACCGCACTGGAGGCACTGGTCGAGCGGATGGAAGACGGCGAGATGAGCCTCGAGGAGTCGCTCTCGGCCTTCGAGCAGGGAGTGCGGCTCACGCAGGAATGCCAGCGCGCCCTCACCGAGGCGCAGCTCCGTGTGCAGGTGCTGATGCAGCAGGATGGCGCCACGCGCCTCACCCCCTTCGCC
>CAJADV010000378.1 GCA_903938575.1 uncultured Gammaproteobacteria bacterium | reverse complement strand
GTCTCGGGAATCATCGCGCTCACCCTGAGCCCGATGATGTGTGCGCGACTGCTGCAGGACCACGAACACCAGGGCGCCCTCGCCTCCTGGCTAGACGCGCGCTTCGCCGCGCTCCACGCGGGCTACCAGCGGGCGCTGTCGCAGTGCCTCGGCAACCGCGGTGCGGTGCTGCTGTTTGCCTTCGGCATCCTGGCAAGCCTGCCCCTGCTGTTTTCCTTCGCACAGCGCGAGCTCGCACCCGAGGAGGACACCGCCAGCCTCTTCGTGATCGGCACGCCACCGGACCACGTGAGCATCGATTACGTGAACAGTTTCGTGAAAGACATGGTCGCCGTCTGGCGTGCGGTGCCGGAGGTGGCGAGATCGTGGCAGGCGAACGAGGCCACGCAGGTGTTCGGCGGACTGGAACTGCTTCCCTGGAGCCAGCGCGAACGCACGCAGCAAGAGGTTCAGACCGAGTTGCAGGAAGCCTACAGGCGCGTGAGCGGACTGGAGATATTCACGTTCGCACCGTCGTCCCTGCCGGGTTCCGATGCCGGTTTGCCGGTGAACTTCGTGATCGCCTCCACGGCGGATTACGTTGAACTCAATCGCGTGTCAGAGGCGGTGATGGAAAAAGCGCGGGGCTCCGGTCTCTTCGTGTTTGTGAACAAGAGCCTGCGTTACACGCGCCCGGAGATGACGGTGTCGATCGATCGCGATCTCGCGGCGCGACTCGGCATCTCCATGGCCACCATCGGCGAGACCCTGCAAACGATGCTGGGCGGGGTGGAGGTCAACCGCTTCAGCCTGGAGGGTCGCAGCTACAAGGTGATCCCGCAGGCCCACCGCGGGTTCCGGCTGAGCCGCGAGGCCCTCGAGCGTTACTACGTGCGCACCGCCAGCGACGAACTGGTGCCACTGTCCACGGTGATCGCGCTCGATGCGCGCGTGGAGCCGAACACGCTGGGGCAGTACCAGCAACTGAACAGCGTGACGATCCAGGGCATGATGATGCCGCCGAACGCGCTCGGCACCGGGCTTGCCTTCCTCGATCGCAGCCTGAAAGAAGTGGCACCGGTGGGCTTCCGCTCCGGCAACGAGGGTGAGTCGCGTCGATTCATCCAGGAGAGCTCGCGCTTCGGGCCGCTCTTCGCCCTGTCGCTTGTTTTCATCTTCCTGGTGCTCTCCGCGCAGTTCAACAGCTTCCGCGATCCGCTGGTGGTACTGGTGGCGGTACCGCTGTCGATATTCGGAGCGGTGGTGCCGCTGTCACTCGGGTGGGGCACCCTCAACATCTACACGCAGGTAGGGCTGCTGACGCTCATTGGCCTGATCAGCAAGCACGGGATACTCATCGTGGATTTTGCCAACCGCAAGGTGGCGGCGGGGCTCGATCGCCGGCAGGCCGTGCTGGAGGCAGCAGCCCTGAGGCTGCGGCCGATCCTGATGACCACCTTTGCCACGGTGCTCGGCGTGCTGCCCCTGCTGCTCGCCTCGGGCGCAGGCGCCAACAGCCGCTTCGCGATCGGACTGGTGATCACCTCAGGGATGCTGGTGGGAACGCTCTTCACACTGTTCGTGCTGCCCACCCTGTACCTGCCGTTCGGGCGCAAGCCGATCGTGGCACAGGAGCCCTAGGGACCGGTCATGGCGCGCAAGATCGAAGCGACCATCGACCTCGACGCACTGCGGCATAACCTCGCCTGCGTGCGCGCGCTCGCGCCGCAGAGCCGCGTGCTCGCGGTGGTCAAGGCCGATGCCTACGGACACGGCGTGCGCCATGTGGCGCCGGCGCTGGCCGACGCCGATGCGCTTGCGGTCGCTCACATCGACGAGGCGCTGGAACTGCGCACCTTCACCCGCCAGAGCGTGGTGGTGCTGGAGGGCTTTCTCGATATGACCGAATGGCGGGCCTGCCTGGCGGAGCAGGTCACCCCGGTCATCCATCAGGCCGAGCAACTGCACAGCATCGAGCAGCTGCCGCCGCCCGCCGGATTTGGCGTGTGGATCAAGATCGACACCGGCATGCGCAGGCTCGGCTTTGCACCCGGGGAACTGCCGACGGTTCTCGCCCGGCTCCGCGCGGCCCAGCCAGCGCTGGACATCGTGCTGATGACCCATATGGCGCGGGCCGAAGACAGCAGGCATCCCTTCACGGCAACGCAGATCGCCCGTTTCGATGCCGCCACGGCAGGCCTTGGCCTGCCCGCCAGTGTCGCCAACTCCGCGGGCCTGATCGGCTGGCCCGGAACGCGACGCGAGTGGGTGCGGCCGGGACTGATGCTCTACGGGGTAGAGCCCTCGCACTGCCCGATCCCGCTGCGGCCGGTGATGACCCTGCGCTCACGCGTGATCGCGCTGCGCGCGCTCGCCGCCGGCGAGGAGGTAGGTTACGGCGGCCGCTGGCGCAGCACGCAGGACACCGTGATCGCGACCGTGAGCGCGGGCTATGCCGACGGTTATCCCGCGCAGGTTCCCGACGGCACGCCCGTGCTGATCAACGGGCAGCAGGGGCGCATCGCCGGCAGACCCTCGATGGACATGATCAGCGTCGACGTGGGCGGACTGAACGGGGTTCAGGTAGGCGACGAGGCGATACTCTGGGGTGAGTCACTGCCCGTAGAGCAGGTGGCGGAGCAGGCCGGCTTGCTGGTCTACCAGTTGCTAACCGGGGTCAGCAAGCGCGTCACGCGAGTTGCCACGGGATCCTCGGGGCCCTAGCGCGCATCCAGACCTGGATCAGGAGTCCCGGCGCCGGCTTCCTTGATCCGCTAGCCGCGGCCTTGCGTAAAAAGCCACATTCATAATTCGAGCACCAACGTGCCGGGAGGGCGTGTGTTCCATCCAAACCTTGGTCGGTCCGAACGCACCATCCGCCTGGTGCTCGGCGTGGCGCTGGCGGCGTGGATCTACCGCAGACCCCATCCCGGGGCACTCGAGTTCATCGTGTCAGTAGCGGCCCTTTTCCTGGTGCTGAACGCCTTGCTGTCGCGCTGCTACCTGTGGCGCCTACTCGGCATCAACACCTGCCGTATCCGCCGCCACGACATTCGCTGATCGCGCTCAGGGCCGCGCATAAACCACGCGCCCACCCAACACCGTCTGCAGCACGCGGGCCCCGCGCAGATCCGCATCCGGCACACTGAGTATGTCCCGGTCGAGCACCACGAAATCGGCCAGTTTCCCGACCGACAGCGTGCCCTTCAGATCCTCCTCGAAGGTGGCGTAGGCGTTGTCGCGGGTATAGGACACCAGGGCTTCTTCACGCGTCATGACCTGCTCCGGGTAGAAGCGTGCACCGTCGGCCATCTCCCGGGTGACGGAGGCGCGAAAGCAGGCCAGCGGATCGATGTCCTCGACCGGCGTGTCGGTGCCGTTCACGATCATCGCACCGGCATTCATCAGGGAGCGCCACACATAGGTGCGCTCACGCGCACGCTGCTCGCCCAGCCGCTTGGCCACCCACGGACCATCGGCGGTGGCGTGAACTCCCTGCATCGAGGCGATCACGCCAAGCGTCGCGAAGCGCGGCACATCATCCGGGTGCAGATGCTGCGCGTGCTCGATCCGCCAGCGCAGCGCCTTGCCGTCCGGCACCTGCTTCAGCG
>CAJADV010000377.1 GCA_903938575.1 uncultured Gammaproteobacteria bacterium | reverse complement strand
GGGGTGAATACGACCAGCGGATCCTGTTCGCTCACGCCATATGCCTCAATCGCGACGACGTCGGCTGCCTTCGCGGCGGCCGCGCGAGGCTTCACCATCGGCGCCGGGAGGCGGCGCCTGGCGGAAGCGTCGGATCCAGCGCGCGCAGTCGGGGTCGTTGCCCATCATGACGTCGGCGCCCATGCAGGCCTTCACCACTTCTTCGTGCATCGGATTGGTGATGGCGGAGGTGAGGCCCGCGCCGATCGCCATGGTGAGGAAGGCGGAGTTGATGCCGTTGCGCTCGGGCAGGCCGAAGCTCACGTTGGACGCGCCGCAGGTGGTGTTCACCTTGAGCTCGGTGCGCAGGCGGTGCAGCAGGCGCATCACCTGCACGCCGGCCTGGTTGATGGCGCCGATCGGCATTACCAGCGGGTCGACCACGATGTCGCAGGAGGGAATGCCGTAATCGGCGGCGCGGTTCACGATCTTGCGGGCCACCTCGAAGCGCACGTCAGGATCCAGCGAGATGCCGGTCTCGTCGTTGGAAATCGCCACCACGGCGCAGCCGTATTTCTTCACCAGCGGCAGCACGACCTCAAGGCGCTCTTCCTCACCGGTGACGGAATTGAGCAGTGCCTTGCCCTTGTAGACGGCAAGGCCCGCCTCTAGCGCTGCCACGATGGAGGAGTCGATCGCGAGCGGCACATCGGTGATCGCCTGCACCAGCTGTATGGCCTTGGCCAGCAGCCCCGGCTCGTCGGCGAGCGGGATACCGGCGTTCACGTCGAGCATTTGCGCGCCGGCCGCCACCTGTGCCTCGGCATCCGAGATCACGCGGCTGAAATCGCCTGCAACCATCTCGGCGGCAAGGATCTTGCGGCCGGTGGGATTGATGCGCTCGCCCACGATCACGAAGGGACGATTGAAGCCGATGACGACTTCCCGGGTGGCGGAGCTGATGATCGTATCTGTCACGGAATGGCCTCTGGTTGAGTTGCTGCGGCGCGGTCGCGGGTGGGATGCCAGGGAATGCGCCCCCCCAGCACTCCTGAACTCTGGATGATCTCGGCCACCGTTTCTTCCTGGCGGTAAGCCATCACGTGCACGCCGGCGACACCTTTGATCTCGCGCACTTCGTTCACGATGTCGATGCAGATCTGCCTGCCCTCGCGCGCCTGATCCTGGGCGCCGGCGAGGCGTTTGATGACGGCGTCTGGGATGTGTACTCCCGGTACCTTGCGGCGGATCCATTCGGCGCCTTTGGCGGATTTCAGCGGGCCGACGCCGACCAGCATGAAAGACTTTTCGAGGACACCAAGGTCTTCTAACTGGCGCATGTACTGGCGCAGCATCGGGACGTCGTAGCAGTACTGGGTCTGGAGAAAATCCGCGCCGGCGGAGACTTTCTTCGCCGTGCGCTGCGCACGCCAGGCGATCGGATCGCCGAAGGGATTGGCTGCAGCACCGAAGAACACCCGCGGCGGCGTGGCGATCTTGCGTCCGCTCTCGAAGCGCTGCTCGTCGCGCAGACCCTTGGCAATCGCCAGCAGCGACATGCAGTCGAGATCGAACACCGGCTTGGCCTGCGGGTGGTCGCCGGCGCCAACGTCATCGCCCGTGAGGCAGAGGATGTTTGCCACGCCCATGGCGGCGGCGCCGAGGATCTCGCCCTGGATGGCGATGCGGTTACGGTCGCGGCAGGAGATCTGCATGATGGGCGCGTAGCCCGCGCGGGTGAGCAGTGCGCAGACCGCGATGCTCGACATGTGGCAGTTGGCGCCGCTGCCGTCGGTGGAATTGATGGCGTCGACGTAGCCGTCGAAGATCCGCGCGCGGCGGAGGACTTCCTCGGGGTCCGCGGAATCCGGCGGATCAAGTTCGGCGGTTACCGCGAAGACCCCTGCACGCAGTACGCGCTCCAGGCGACCCGTGGAGACATGGCCGGGGAGTATCGGCAGGGGCAGCCCGGGTGCGGGCTCGTCGGCGAAGTTCATGCGGATTTCGCCTCGCGTGCCTCGCCTTTCTGCCGGGCCACGATCAGCCACGAGGAGCGGCCTTGCAGCCGACGATCCACGGGCAATTGCACCACCTTGATCAGTTCGCGGCCTTCCTTCATGCGCTGGCTCCCGGCGAAGGCCTCGACCCAGACGCAGCGCATCTCGGGCTTGACCTCGCAGAAGCCGCCCTCGCGCACGCCACCGCAGGGACCGTTGCGCAAGTTCTTGGGGCAGTTCATCGAGCAGGACATGCCGGTGGAACTCAATGCGCACTGGCCGCACATCTGGCAATCGAACAGGAGGCCCTTCACCGCGCGCTCAAGGAGGGCAAAGGGCGCTTCCAGACGCGCATAGCCTATGCGCTTCCACAGCGGGTGCAGCGCCACCAGCAGCCATTCAAAGGCGTCATAGAAGATCTCGAGGCCGCGTGCATGACGCACGGACCAGTGGCGCACGACGTACATCAGGGGGCTCCGGGGGCGGGGTTGGCGAGGCCCTTGCCGCGGATCAGCTGTTCGAGTGCGTCGTCGTCGTAGAGGGCCTCGAGGCGCGCGGCCTCGGCGGCTGCCTCGGCCTGCAGGTCATCCGTGCAATCACGCGGTTCGCTGCGTTTCCATTCCTCGAGGTAGGAATCGGTCCCGGCGCAGCCGGCCCGCATGGCGGCGGTGTCCACCGCCTCCTGAAAGCGCTGCGAGAGCTGCACCTTGGCGGTCTCGCGCCCGCGCCGGGCAATGACCTGCGCGGGGATGTCGCGCCAGCTGATGACGCTGAGAGTGGCCATGGGGTCGCCTCAGGCGGCGGCGCGGCGGGCGGCGATCAGGCTCTTGGCGGTCTCTACCGCGGTGCCGGCATCGCGGCAGTAGGCGTCGGCGCCTACGGCTTTACCGAATTCCTCGTTGAGCGGTGCGCCGCCGACCAGAACGATGTAGTTCTCGCGCATGCCCTTTTCTTTAAGGGTGTCCACGACCACCTTCATATAAGGCATGGTGGTGGTGAGCAGCGCCGACATGCCCAGGATGTCGGGCTTGTGCTCTTCCAGTGCGGCGAGGTACTTCTCGACGGAATTGTTGATGCCGATGTCGATAACCTCGAAGCCGGCGCCTTCCATCATCATGCCGACCAGGTTCTTGCCGATGTCGTGGATGTCACCCTTCACGGTGCCGATCACCATCTTGCCGATCGACTCGGCGCCGGTCTCGGCGAGCAGGGGACGGAGAATTTCCATGCCGCCTTTCATGGCGTTGGCGGCAAGGAGCACTTCGGGAACGAACAGGATGCCATCACGGAAGTCGACGCCGACGATGCGCATGCCTTCGACCAGGGCTTCGCCCAGCACCCGCTCGGGGCCCCAGCCGCGGCCCAGCAGGATGTTGGTTGCCTGGATGACCTCTGCGCGCAAGCCGTCGTAGAGATCGTTGTGCACCTGATCGATCAACTCGTCGTCTTCGAGGGTGTTCAGATCCAGATCGTCGTTCGCATCGGTCATAGGGCACCTAAATGAAGGGCAGGTCACAGCGGCCAAAGATCGCACACCGCCCCCGGGAATTCCAGTTGCACTACGTCGCTTTAGGGGACGCCAAAATGCCGGAACTGCCGCCAAATCGAGGACTTCCGCTGTTTTCGGGCCCGACTGATGCGCGCCAGCGAACGCTGGTCGAAAACTTTCAGCAGTTGTGGCGGGGCGGCGTGACGGCTGTCGCTCGCCGGGTCTATTTCGACCAGCCGTGACGAAGAATTCAATTGTCCGGCGCGCGGGCTCCACGCTATCGTTCCAGCTTTGTTCGATGACGGCTCGGAACCATGAAAACGAATGCGCAGATCGTGATCGTCGGCGGTGGAATCATGGGGGCGAGCCTCCTGTATCACCTCGCGCTGGAAGGTTGCACCGACACCATCCTGATCGAGAAGGACGAGCTCACCTCGGGCTCCACCTGGCACGCCGCCGGGCAGTGCCCGAGCATCACGGGCAGCTATAACCTCGCCAAGATCCACGCCTACAGCAACGAGCTTTACCCCACGCTCGAGGCCAGGACCGGTCAGTACGTGAGCTGGCACGCCTCCGGTGGTTTGCGTTTGGCCAACAACGAGCGTGAACTCGCGTGGATTAAGCGCATCCACGGCTTCTCCAAGGCGATTGGCTTCGACATGGAGATCATCAGCCCCGCGCAGGCGCGGGTCCTGAACCCCTTCCTCACCACCGAGGGCGTGATCGCCGTCGCGCACACCACGAGCGACGGCCACGCGGACCCTGCCGGTCTCTGCAACGCCATGGCCAAGGGTGCCCGTGACCTTGGCGCCACGATCATCCGCAAGAACCGTGTGCTCGATATCCGCCGCCGCCCGTCAGGCGAGTGGGAGGTGATCACGGAGAAGGGCAGCATCATCGCGCAGGTGGTGGTGAACGCCGCCGGCTGCTACGCGCGCCAGGTGGCGCAGATGGTCGGAGCCGACGCCCCCATCTGCAACATGCAGCATCATTACGTGGTCACCGATCCTATCCCTGCCTTCGTCGAGCGCGCTGGTGAGCTGCCGGTGATGCGCGATTCCTGGGTCTCGGGTTACTTCCGTCAGGAGCAGAAGAGCGGCCTGATCGGCATCTACGAGAACATCGGTCTCACCGAGGCCTGGGCGCCGAAGGGCTGGCCCGAGTGGGAGTCGACCAGCGAGCTCTTCACCGATGATCTCGACCGCATCGGGGTGTGGCTGGAGCGCGCCATCGAGCGCATGCCGGTCTTCGGCGAGGTGGGTATCCGCCGCATCGTGAATGGCGCCATTCCGCACACACCCGATGGCGGGCCGCTGCTCGGGCCAACGCCCGGCGTACCCAATTTCTGGATGTGCTGCGGCACCTCCTTCGGGATCGCGCAGGGCGGTGGCAGCGGCAAGTACCTGGCGCAGTGGATGCTGCACGGCGATGCCGACATCAACATGACCGAGTTCGATCCGCGCCGCTACGGCTCCTTCGCGACGGTCGATTACACCCGCGCCAAGGTCTTCCTCGACTACCGCATGACCTTCACCACCCGTCCCCCGGGTGAGGAAGAGCCCGATGGCCGCCCGTCCAAGACGAGCCCCGTTTATGAGCGGCTGAAGGCGCAGGGCGGCGTGCACGGGGAGACCTTCGGCTGGGAACGGCCCAAGTGGTTCTCGCTGGACGGCCGTGAGGAGGAAGCCGGCTGGCATCGCACCAATGTGTTCCCCGTCGTGGCCGAGGAAGTGCGCGCCGTACAGGAGCGCGTGGGCATCTTGGACCTGAGCGGCTTCGCCAAGTACGACGTGTCGGGCCCGGATGCGCGGGCCTTCCTCGATCGCCTGCTGCCGAACCGCCTGCCCAAGGCAGAAGACGGCGTGGTGCTGGCGCATCCCTTGAGCCGGGGCGGACGGATCTACGGCGAAGTCACGGTGAGCCGCTTCGGCGCAGACCGCTATTACCTGCTCTCGGCTGCGGCCGCAGAGTTGCGCGATCTCGACCTGCTGCATGAGTCGCTGTTGCCTGGCGAACAGGTCGATATCGTTAACCGCACCGCCGAGATGGGCGTGCTGGTGCTGGCGGGTCCGCGCTCGCGCGAGTTGCTCGCCAAACTCTGCGATGCCGATCTCTCCAATGCGGCGTTCCCGTGGCTGCGTGCGCGCGAGATCACCGTGGCCGGCGTGCCGCTGCGCGCGCTGCGCGTGTCCTATGTGGGTGAGCTTGGTTGGGAACTGCACGCACCGCTCGATGCCACCGCCGCGCTCTACGACGCGCTGTGGGCGGCGGGGCAGGATCTGGGCATTGCCAACTACGGGCTCTATGCCGTGACCTCCATGCGCATGGAGAAAGGCTACAAGGCCTGGGGCAGCGAACTCACCAACGAGCTCACGCTGCCCGAAGCCGATATGAACCGCTTCTACGTGCCCGACAAGGGTGATTTCACGGGTCGTACGGCAACACTTGCCGCGCCCGAGCGTCCGCTGCGCATCGCCATGGTCGAGATAGCTGCCACCAACGCAGATGCGATGGGCGCAGAGCCCGTGTTCCACGAGGGTGTCTGCGTGGGTCTCACCACCTCGGGTGGTTACGGGCACCGCGTGCAGAAGAGTCTTGCCTTTGTTTGTGTGCCGCCGGAACTCGCCGCAGCCGGCACTGCGCTGACGGTACAGGTGCAGGGCGAGGTGCTCGCCGCCACCGTGCTCGCCGAGCCGCCCTACGACACCACCAACGCCCGCATGAGAGCCTGAGCCATGGCCGCACAATTGCCTTCCCGCGCCCGCGTCGTTGTTGTCGGTGGCGGCGTCATCGGCTGCTCGGTGGCTTACCACCTGGGCAAGATGGGCTGGAGCGATGTGGTGCTGCTCGAGCGCCGCGAGCTCACCAGCGGCACCACCTGGCACGCCGCGGGCCTTGTGGGCCAGCTGCGTTCCACCATCAACATGACCAAGCTTGCACGCTACACGGGCGAGCTCTATGCGGGCCTCGAGGCCGAGACCGGACAGGCCACGGGTTACCGTCGCTGCGGCTCGATCTCGCTCGCCACCACGGGTGCGCGCTTTGAGGAATTGCGCCGCAGTGCCTCGATGGCCAAGGTCTTCGGCCTGCCGGTAAACGTGCTCTCCACCGATGAAATCGGTGCGCTCTATCCGATCGCCAACCTCGAGGGCGTGGTGGGCGGGATCCACATTCCGTCGGATGGTTACGCGAATGCGGTGGACGTGACACAGGCGCTCGCCAAGGGCGCGCGCGCGGCCGGCGTGCAGATCTTCCAGAACACCAAGGTCACCGGCATCCGCCACGACGGCCGCCGTGCCACGGGCGTGGACACCGACGCCGGACGGATCGATGCGGATTTCGTGGTGTTGTGTCCGGGCATGTGGGGACGCGATCTCGCGGCGAGCGTGGGCGTAAACCTGCCGCTGCACGCCTGTGAGCACTACTACGTGATGTTCGAGGCCATCCCGGGTCTTGCGCCCGAGTTGCCGGTGCTGCGTGACTACGACCATTGCG
>CAJADV010000376.1 GCA_903938575.1 uncultured Gammaproteobacteria bacterium | reverse complement strand
GCCCGCATCCGCCGAACTGGTGGTTGACGACATAGACGTCGATGGCAGCTGGGTCACTGAGCGTGTTGTCACCAGCCTGCCGATTCTGGTGCCTGAAAACCCCTGAATACCCGAAGCAGTTCCGCCGAACGGGGTCAGGTCTTCCATTTTTCATGGTCGCGCCTGCCGTCTTTGGCCGGTGCCTTTGATCATTGCCCGCAGCGGGCTTCCGATCTCCCAGGCCCCTGCGTTCATGCTGCAAAATTTATGATCTGACCCTGGCTGCTCTAGCTGCTCCAGGAGAAACTGAAGGGAGAATGGAGCGGATTCCATTCGGTGCGGATCAATGACCAATGGCACCTGGTGTTCCCATGGACCGCGGGGAACGCCAGCGATGTGCAAATCGTGGACTACCACTGACGGAGCAATAGCCATGACACGACAACCTGCCAACCCGGTTCATCCCGGCATGATGCTGCTCGAGGAATTCCTCCTGCCTGCAGGCCTGACCCAGACTGCATTCGCGGACCGCATTGGTTGGACGCGCGCTCGTCTCAATGAATTCGTTCGAGGCAAGCGTGGCGTGACTGCGGAGGCAGCACTCGACCTTGCGGCCGCCTTGGGTACATCCGCGAAACTCTGGATGAACCTGCAGGCAACCTACGATCTCGACAAGGCAGTCAAAGCGCGTAGCGCTGCGTGATGAGCAAGGCCCCGCCTTTAGCCATTCGCCTTTATGGAACGCCGTCATGCATCTGCTCGCGAGTTCGGGCAGACACTCGCCTCGATGTGGAACACGGCGAGGCCTCCGGGGTTGGCGGGGTGGAGCCCGGCCAGTGTGAAACGCGCGCCGCTACGCTGCCCCGGGCGCCCGCCCAACCGGAGAATGCACCGATGATCGTCCGTCTGCTCTGGCTCTTCTTGCTGTTCGCGCCGGGCGTGCGCGCCGGCGAGACCACCTATACCGCCGCGCGGCCGCTGGTGGTCGGCGTGGTGCTGTTCGCCGACTTCGAGATGCTCGACGTGTTCGGCCCGCTGGAGATGTTCTCGCTGCTTGACGAGCGCGTGCGCATTGTCACGCTCGCGGCCACGCCGGGGCCGGTGCGCTCGCGCAACGGGCCGGCGGTAATCGCGGAGCGCTCGCTAGCGGATGCCGGCGCGCTCGATCTGCTGCTGGTGCCGGGCGGATTCGGCACGCGGCGTGCGGTCGATGATGCCGCTTTCGTCTATGCCATCGCGCGGCTCGGCGGGCAGGCGCCGCAGGTTGCCTCCGTCTGCACGGGCGCCGCGCTGCTCGCGCGCGCCGGCCTGTTGGACGGGCGCCGAGCCACCACCAACAAGCAGGCCTTCGCGTGGGTGCAGAGCCAGGGCGCGAACACCGCGTGGGTGCGCTCGGCGCGCTGGGTCGAAGACGGCCGCTTCGCCACCTCCTCGGGCGTGTCGGCGGGCACCGACCTCGCGCTCGCGCTGATCGCGCGCCATTTCGACCGTACCACCGCCGAGCGCGTCGCGCGCGATGCGGAATACCTGTGGAACGCGAGCAGCGAGGTCGATCCCTTCGCCGCCGACGCCGCGCCCGCGACGCGCTGAGCGTGGCGGGCGGGTCCCTGCCGGCCGGCCGCGGAAGGCGGGGTCAGGTCTTCCATTTTTCATGGTCTCGCCTGCGACATTTCGCCCGTGCCTTTGATCACTGCCTGCCGCCGCCTTCCGGTCTGCCATAGCCTCTGCGTTCACGTTGCAAAATGTAAGACCTGACCCGATCTGCTCCCATCTGCTCTCTCGCAGTGAACTCGCTGATGCAGCGTTAACGTAGACTCCCCGAGCCTGCCGACTCTGGAGGGATCCCGCCCATGACCTCACGCTTTCGACTCCTGCGCGCATGCTGCATGACGCTCGGGCTGGTGATCCTTTCGGGCTGCGCCGGTATCGACCCGGCCCGGTACGCCGCCGAAACGCCGGTGCTCGATATGCGGGAATACTTCAACGGCACCCTCGACGGTTACGGCATGGTGCGCAACCGCTCCGGCGAGGTGACCCGCCGCTTCGTGGTCATCGTCCAGGCGAGCTGGGCCGGCGAGGTGCTGACGTTGAACGAGGACTTCGTCTGGAGCGACGGCAAGACCGAAAATCGCATCTGGACGATCCAGCGCCGGCCCGACGGCAGCTGGTCTGGCAAGGCGGCGGGCGTGGTCGGCGAGGCCACGGGCACGCTCTCGGGCAATACCTTCAACTTCCGCTACACCTTCGACCTGCCCGTGGACGATACGCGCTACGAGGTTCAGTTCGACGACTGGCTGTATCTGATCGACGAACGCAACATGTTGAACCACGCGCAGATCAGCAAGTTCGGTGTGAACGTGGCGGATCTGTTCATCAGCTTCAACAGGCGGGCGGGGCAGTGAACCTCCTGTCCAGTCTCGGCATTCCCCTCTAAGGCGAGGGCAAGGCGCTGACCGAGGAAAACCGAGAGGATATCCGCCGGCCAATCGACT
>CAJADV010000375.1 GCA_903938575.1 uncultured Gammaproteobacteria bacterium | reverse complement strand
CGGTCACAAGAACGGGAATGTCTTTGCCCTGGACCCCGACAAGAAAGGTGAGCTGCTGTGGAGCACCAAGCTCGCGCGCGGCAGCATCCAGGGCGGCGTGCACTTCGGGATGGCGGTGGAGGGGACTACGCTGTACGTGCCCGTCAACGATATGAACAACACCCGCAATGGCGAGTTCCTCGACCCGGCCGAAGCGCGCCCGGGCATGCACGCGGTCGATCTGGTGTCCGGCAAGCTGCTGTGGAGCCGGGTGCAGCAGAACGTCTGCGGCGAGAAGCGCCCGGTGTGCGATCCCGGCATTTCCGCGGCCGTGACGGCCATCCCCGGTGCCGTGATCGCCGGACATCTCGACGGACATCTGCGTGCCTATGCGCGTGAGGACGGCAAGCTCTTGTGGGATTTTGATACCGCGCGCAACTTCGATGCGCTGAACGGCATGCCCGCCCGGGGCGGCAGCATGTCGGGTCCGGGTGCGGCGGTGGGCGACGGCTATGTGGCCGTGAATTCCGGTTACGGGCTCTATTTCCACGAAGCCGGCAATGTGTTTCTGGTGTTCGGGCGGCGTGCGGCCAAGTGAACGTAAAAGCCCCGTTGTCCCGCAGGAGAACCGCGTGAAAGAAGCGCTCCGCAAGGCCGCTGTTGTCGACATCCATGCCCACGCCGTGTTGCGCGAGACGCTGGGCGCAGCCGGTGCCTACGGCCCCGAGATCGGCGCCGCCGACGACGGTCGCCCGTGGTTCCGCATCGGTGAGTACTACCTGCGCAACGTGCGCTATGAGGGTGGTGCTTTCATGGAGCCGGAGGTGCGCATCGCCGCGATGGACCGGGCGGGTATCGACTACCAGCTGCTTTCGCCCAACCCGCTCACGTACTTCCACCATGTGGAGCCCGCGCTGGCGCTGCCGTTCTGCCGGCGCCACAACGATGCCCTCGCCGCGCTGGTGGCGCGCCACCCGCAGCGCTTGGGCGCGCTCGCCGCGCTGCCCATGCAGGATGTCGGTGCTGCCATCGAGGAACTCGAACGGGCCTGCGGTGAACTCGGCATGTACGGGGCCTGTATCGGCACTGATCTCACCGTGCCGCTAGACAGCCCTGCGCTCGATCGCTTCTATGCGCGCGTGGTCGAACTCGACGTGCCGCTGTTTTTCCACCCGGCGCCTGCCGGCATCGACGGTCCGGCGGCAGACCCGCGGCTTGCGCGTTTCGAACTCGACATCATGTACGGCTTCAATATTCAGGAAACGCTGGCGGTCATCACGCTGATCGTCGGTGGTGTGCTCGAGCGCCATCCCGCATTAGACGTCTGCATGAGCCACGGTGGCGGCACGATCGCTTTCGTCGCGGGGCGCATGTCGCAGGCCACGCGCAAACGCGCCTGGAGCCCTGATTTTCTGCGGGCGGAGGGCAGCTTTGAGCAATCTCTCCGGCGTATCTGGTACGACACCCACGTGCACGATCACCGCTCGCTGGGGCTGCTGATCGAGGTGGTGGGCACCGAGCGGCTGGTCATGGGCACCAACTTTGCGGGCTGGGATCAACCCGGCGACGCGCGTCATGAGGCTATCGAGGGCGTGGATCTGGCCGCCAATGCACGGCGCCTGCTGCGTGCCTGATCAGGCGGCTCCCAGCACCACCGGGTAGGTCTTCCAGAAGCTGCGCTCGGTCTGGTCGTCTAACTCGGGCTGGCGCTGCGGGTGCGACGCCATGCCGCGCAACAGATATTCCCCGACCAGCCGCGGCAGGATGCCGCCGTGGGCGCCCGGGCGCCCCTCGGCCAGCAGCAGGTCATGCGCGGGGCAGGCGTGCACGCCGTGCCCGAGGCTGAGGCCGTAGGGCAGTACGCCCGGCATCAACTGGCGGTCCGGGTCGAAGCTGTCGGCATCCTGACCGTAGGCGGCGGCGTCGCGGTTCACCCGCTCGACGTCGATGATCAGGTAATCCCCCGCATCCAGCCATCCCGTCCGCTCCATGCGCAGTGGCCGCAGCACGCGACGCCAGGCCACCGGGCTCG
>CAJADV010000374.1 GCA_903938575.1 uncultured Gammaproteobacteria bacterium | reverse complement strand
CCGCGCACACCACATGGGTGCCGTGGTCTTCCAGGTCCGTGTTGCAGCAGCCGTCGCGGTAAAAGCCGGTCAACGGATCAAAAGAGCAGGGCACCAGCGCGGTGCCCAGGACGTTCAGAGCTTGTTGGGTCATGGTGACGGGTACTCGGGGTCAGGTCTTCCATTTTTCATTTTCATGCCTGTTATGTTTGGCTAGTGCTTTTGATAATTGCCTTGAGCCGCCTTCCGGTCTGCCGGACTCCCCGCGTTCATGTTGCAAAATGTAAGACCTGACCCCATCCGCTTTTCAGCGCGGCGATGATCCGGTCAACCGATTGCGCGGTGCTCTCGGTGTCGGTCTGCACCGTCACGTCATAGACCAGCGGATGTGCGTGACACAGTTCATCGCTTCGTCGCGCCAGCCCGAGCGGCCGTCCCTCGAGTTTGCCGTCGGCCCGGTAAGACTCCCGGCGCTCGAGCTCGGTCAGCGAACAATGAACGCCCACGCTGAACAGGCGGGCGTCGCTTTCGCGCAGAACCTCCATCAGGTCCTCGTACCACTCGGCGTCCTGGATGAAGTGATCGATGATCAGGTGTGTGCCCAATTGCAGATGCGCGCCCCAGCTGCGCTGCAGGCCTTTCAGCACGCGTTGACCGTGCGAGTTGAATACGACCCGTATGCGCGGGCTGCCGCCGTGCTTGCCCTCGGTGTGGCTTTCGTCCATGTACTCCCAGCTGGCGCGACCATCGAAAGGCACCCGGGATGACAGCCTGTTCAGATCTGCACCCTGCAGCCTCGCAAAGCTGATGGGAAACAGCTTGTCCGGAATGAGTACTCCAAGGTCGTCAAAGGCCACGCGCGTAAAGACTGCCTGAGGGTCGCCGTCTGCCAGATCCGTCAGTCGGTCATGCAAGGCCCGGCACAGCGTGGATTTGCCCGACGAACTCGAGCCATTGACCAGAATCGCCAGCGGCCTCGCGCGATGTCCTTCGCTCGGAGTTGTTCTCATCGTTATTTCCTCTTTGCGCCAGTGATGAGCGAGCGTTTTTACCAAGGGCGAACCACGACTCGCTGATTAGATTGCGATGAGACGTCTGGCTCCCGGGCAGAGTCTGGATGGGAGTCACGGTTCCGTGGCTGGAATGCTTCGCTTCTGGCCCCGCCGCACCTCGACGCAGCATGGCTCTCTGCCGATCCGTGGTCGCCAGCGTCCACGCCCGAAGCGCCATCCCGGTGGGGGTTGGTTATCGTTGATAAACCCTACGCGTGCGGGTGCGGGCGGGTCAACGCCGGTCTGTCCTGTGCCCAGTCCACGATCGGGAACTCCCCGGCATGCGTAGGAGGGCTCCATCGGCAAGAACCTGCGACCAGCCACCCAACCTATCCCCAAGTTCACTTGATCTCCGCCCCCCGCAGGCCTAGCGTTCACACTCAAACAAAACACCCGCTCCCCGGAGGGCCCCATGCAGTTCGATACCGTGATCAAGAACGGCCTGATCGTCGATGGCGCGCGCAACCCGCGCTGGCGCGGCGACATCGGCATCAAGGACGGCGTCATCACCCGCATGGGCAAGATCACCCACACCGGCACCGCCCGCGTGATCGACGCCACGGGCCTCGTGGTGGCGCCCGGATTCATCGACCTCCACACGCACTACGACGCGCAGATCTACTGGGACCCCTACCTCTCCACCTCGGGCTTCCACGGTGTCACCTCGGTGGTGATCGGCAACTGCGGCTTCGGCTTTGCGCCCATGACGCCCGAGACCCGCGAGCGCGCCATGCAATCCATGACCCGCGTTGAGGCCATCCCGCTCGCCACGCTGAAGGCCGCACTCCCCTGGGACTGGGTCTCGTACCCCGAGTATCTGGACAGCATGGATCGCGTGCCCAAGGCGCTGAACATCCTGCCGTACGTGCCGGTGAACCCGATCCTCATCTGGGCGATGGGTTTTGACGCGGCCAAGTCCGGCCGCATGCCCACCGACGCCGAGCACGCCGAGATCGCCCGCCTGCTTGCCGATGCCATGGATGCTGGTGCCTGCGGTTGGTCGGCCCAGTGCCTCGGCACCTCCGGCCGCCCGGATCTCCCCACCCAGGGCGGCACGGCGCAGATCGATTTCGACGGCTCGCCCATGCCGAGCGACGTGATGTGGCCCGAGACCCGCGAGGTGCTGGCGCGCGTGCTGGCCGAGCGCGGCGAGGGCTTCATCGCACTTTCGATGGGCCTCAATAACCCCGAGGAGTGGGAGACGCTTGCGGAGATCAGCGGCGCGCCTCTGCTCTGGCAGGCGCTGCCGCCCGGTGGTGACGACATTGGCCGCGGTGTACGCCAGTACGTGCTCGGCTGGCTGGCAGGCCTTCAGCAGAAGGGGCTGCGGGTCTATGCGCAGGGCATCACACAAGACCCGCCGCTCATCTTCACCTTCGATTACTGGGATCTGTGGCAGGCCTGGAATGACGTGGCGGGCCCCATGCTCGACAACGCCACCAAGCTGAAGAACCTCGCGGATCCCGCCGTGCGCGAGATGCTGCGCGCAGCCCCCATGAAGTACATGTTCATCGATTCCATTCCCGACACGCGCGTGCACCAGACCTTCAGCGAATCACTGAAGCAGTACGAAGGCCTGCGTGTCAGCGAGATCGCCGAAAAGACCGGCAAGCACCCGGTGGACGTAGTCTGCGACATTGTGATCGAGGACGGTCTGCGCACGATCTTCGAGACGCGGCAGTTCGACACCACGCTGGACGGCGTGAAGGAGCTGATCGACAGCCCCTACGTGATACCGGGCTTGTCCGACGGCGGCGCGCACCTCAAGTACCTCACGGCCGGTAGCTACGGCACCGAGTTCATCTCGGAGTACGTGCGCAAGCACGCGATGACCACGCTGGAAGAAGCCCACTGGCGCCTGAGCGCGCTGCCCGCCTTCTGCGCCGGCTTCCGCGACCGTGGCGTGCTGCGCGAAGGCGCCGCGGCAGACATCATCGTCTACGACTACGAGGGGCTCGCTTATACCTTCCCCGAGTTCGTGCGCGATCTGCCGGGCGACGAGTACCGCACGATGAACCGCGGCAGCGGCTACCGCTACGTGTTGGTGAACGGCGAGGTCACGGTGAAGGACGACGCGCCCACGCACGTCTACTCGGGCGCGCTGCTGCGCAACGGACGGATTCGGGCCAAGGCGGCGAAGGCGGCGTGAGGGCTGACGGCGCGGTTTCCGCGTCGGCGATGGTTTGCTTCCTACATTTCCATCATCAGTTGTTGTCAGGACGTTGTCCGGACGTTAGGGTGTGGCCACTTTGGTTTTGCCGAGGTGGCCCGTGAATACCCCGAATGCTTCGAAGTCCGAGCGCATCGATGTGCGCGCAAGCGCCGCAGTGAAGCAGTTGCTGCAGGAGGCTGCGCAGGCTGCGCACAAGAGTGTCAGCGAGTTCCTGCTGGATGCCGCGGTGGTTGCTGCAACGCAAGCGCTCTCGGACCGCCGGCGGTTCGCACTGGGCGATGAGCAGTGGCGCGCCTTTCAGGCGGCGTTGGACCGGCCCGTGCAAAACAAACCCCGACTGAAGAAGCTTCTGAACAGCCCCGGGGTGTCCGGTTGACGACGGGCTACTCCGCGATTCGCAAACTCGGTGCCGGGGACCGGGTAGACGCGTTCGATTGCGGTGAACCCGCGCTCAACCAGTTCCTGCACCGATTCGCGCTGCTGAACCAGAGTGCCAACAGTGCGCAGACGTACATCTGTAGCCTTGGCGACAGCGTTGTGGGCTTCTACAGCTTGGCGGTGGGAAGTGTCGATCCACAGGCCGCGCCGCCGCGGGCCAGCAAGGGGCTGGCCCGCCACCCCGTCCCGGTGATGATCCTCGCCCGGCTTGCGGTAGACCGCGACCACCAACGCAAGCGGTTGGGACAGGCATTGCTCCGCGACGCCTTGTTGCGCACGGCACAGGCTGCAGACATTGCAGGAATACGCTGGCTGCTGGTGCACGCCAAAGATGACGCCGCGCGCCGGTGGTACCTGTCCTGGGAATTCGAGCCCAGTCCCACCGACGCATACCACCTGTATTTGATGATCAAGGATTTGAAGGCGTTGCTCTGAGTGGATGCAGGCAGGGCGCGCTCGGCGCAAGCGACAAGGACTGGGCGCGCGCTCGGGGGATACAAGTGACCGCATCTTCCTCGCCGCCGCGCTGGACCCCGGGGCTTTCGACGCGGAACTGGGCTTCCTCATCCAGACCACGTAAACCGCTCGGCGTGAGCTGTGAGGCGCACCAGCGCGAGCTGCGAGAGCAACTGTGACGGTACGACGTGCGATGGCCCTGTCCACTTCGCCTGCTGCGCGCCTTCCCTCAGGGAACCGTTTTGCTGACCAGCGTAGAGAGTTCGCTCACCAACCCGCTGCTGTCGATCGCACTGATCGCGAAGTGGTAGATGTCGGGCGTCAGTCCATCGATGGACCGTGAGGTACTGAAGGGGTCGCTCACGGTGATCACGCTGGAGACGCCCGTCGACTCGGCGAGCATGTAAATCTCGTAGCCCGCCAATTCGCTCATGCTGAGCGGTTGTCCGTTCGAGCGTGTGGTGGGCGACGACCAGCTGAGGGCTGCCGAGCCGCTCACTGCTACTGGTGTCGTCGTCATCGCAGCCGCTGTCGTCGTCGTTGATGGGGTTGTCGTACTCGTCGCCGCCGTGGTCGTAGTCGGCGCAGTGCTATCCGCCGTCGATGTCGGCGACGTAGTCGTACTTGTAGTCGTTAGCGCAGTAATAGTGGTCGTTGGCCCGGTGGTCGGTGATGTCGTGGTGGGTGCCGGAGCGGGCGCCGTTGCTATGGTCGTAGCGGTTGGCGCTGTCGCGCTGGACGCCACGCCCTCCGGTGCAGCAACGCTGACCTTTACATCGAATACTCCGCTGCCGCGATTGCCCGAAAAATCGGTGACTCCGCAATTCACGGGCGTTGTGCCCGGCGCAAACACACTGCCTGAGGCTGGCGTGCATTGGGCTGTGGCTCTGGTATCCACTTGATCGCTGGCGGACACAGCAAAACTGACTGGCACTCCAGCGCTGCTCGGTGCCGTCGTCGAGATCGTGCCGGGCAGGCTGATGGCCGGTGCCACGGTATCGAGAACACTGACAGTGAAGCGTCCGGTGACTGAATTTCCGGCACGGTCACGGGCCTCGCAAACCACCGACTTCGAGCCGAGGGGAAAAACTGTACCCCTGGCCGGATCACACGTAACCCTGACCCTGCCGTCCACATTGTCGGTGGCCCTGACTCTGAACCACAGCGTCCGGCCAGCCTCCGACGTCGCCTCGACTACCCTGCTAGCGGGCAGCGAAAGCACAGGAGGAGTCGTATCGGACGTGGCCTTGCTGGTGTTGCTGCCAGTGAACTGCGCCAGCGCAGGCGCGGCGAGGCCCAAGGAGAGGGCTGCGCAAAGCGCTTGGTGTATGGAGGGCATGGGTAACTCCTGAAACGCGAGTCGCCCGAGTCAGACTAGACAAAGGAATTCATGGTTGAGTGGATTCGAGCAAAATTCCGGATTCTGCGGTCGAAGCGATAAACCTCGACTAGCGACAGGGCGCCTTCGCTACCCGCTGGTGATCGCCGCCGCAACAGCCGGTTCGCAGTTTCCTTGTTTTGCTGAGCGCGTGATCAGGCTCTGCTGCGGGCTCACGCCCGATACCCGCGCCTCGCTGACACCAGCGTCGCCATCGGCACCTTTTCCTCAGCCTCAGCCTCAGCCTCAGCCTCACCCCTCCGGCTGCGCCACATCCTTGAAGTAAGGCTCCACCGTCCCGTTCAGCTTCAGCGTGATCGGGTTGCCCTTGCGATCCACCACACGCCCCTGCGGCACGCGGATCCAGCCCT
>CAJADV010000373.1 GCA_903938575.1 uncultured Gammaproteobacteria bacterium | reverse complement strand
TGGTCATGGTGGCCGAAGGGCTTGCGGGCCGGGTCGGTGCACTGCTCCGGGCCCTCGATCTGCCAAGCGGACTTGGCGGCGTGTTCATCGCCTTGTTGGTGCTCGCGCCAGAAGGTCTGGCCGCGCTCGGATCAGCGCGCAACAACGACATGCAGCGCAGCATGAATATCCTGCTCGGCAGCGCGCTTGCCACCATCAGCCTCACGGTGCCGGCAGTGATCGTGATCCACTTCATGACAGGGGCAACGCCGGAGTTCGGGCTCGATGCGCCCTACATTGTCCTGCTGGCGACCACGTTCATGGTGGCCTCGTTGAACCTCCGCGGCGGCAAGGTAAACGCCATGCAGGGCGTGGTGCATCTGATGCTCTTCCTCGCATGGATTGCGACCATACTCGACGAGGCTTCGGTAGCGCCCTGATGCCCCCGCACGCTTTACCAGCGCCGCGCAAGATCCGGTAGTCCCGCACTCCTTAACGCACAAGGATTCCTGTGATGCTCAGTCTCCACCGTTTTCTCCCAGCGCTTTTCTGTGTGCTTTCCAGCTGGGCTTTCGCTGCTTCTTCACCGTTGCCGATCGATAGGATCGAACAGTTCGTCCGCGAAGAGATGCAACGCCAGAAGGTGCCAGGCGTCGCCATTGCGGTGGTGCAGGGCGGCGAGACGCGGCTCGCACGGGGCTTTGGTCTGGCCAATGTGGAACTCGGTGTTCCGGTCAGCACGAAGACCGTGTTCCAGTCGGCCTCGCTCGGCAAACAGTTCAGCGTCATGGCCGTGATACTGCAAGTGGAGGAAGGAAAACTCTCGCTCGACGCGCCGCTCACGCGCATCTTTCCCGACGCACCCGCTGCATGGAGCGGCATAACACCGCGCCATCTGCTGACGCACACCTCAGGTATTCCGGACTACACCGAGGGCCTGATCGACATGCGCCGCGACTACAGCGAAGACGAGATGCTCGCCAAGGCCTTCACCTTGCCGCTGCAGTTCAGGCCGGGTACGCAGTGGAGCTACAGCAATACGGGCTATCTGCTGCTCGGCATCGTGGTGCGCCGCGTGAGCGGGCGCTTCTACGGCGATGTACTGGCCGATCGCGTGTTCGCACCGCTCGGCATGAAAAGCGCGCGCATCATCAGCGAGGAGGACATCGTGCCGAACCGTGCCGCGGGCTACCGACTCGTGACAGGCGAATTGCGAAATCAGGAGTGGGTCGCGCCGCAGCTCAACACCACCGCAGACGGATCACTGTACCTCTCGCTCGAAGACATGTTGGCCTGGGATCGTGGGGTGCGCGCCGGGGCCGTACTGCAGCCCGCGAGCTGGAAACAGGTGTATTCGCCGGCGCAACTCGCTGGCGGAAAGTCTTACCCCTACGGTTTCGGCTGGTTTGTCGACACGGTTGCAGGAGCGCCACGGCATTTCCACAGCGGTTCATGGCAGGGTTTCAAGACCCATTTCACACGCTACCTCGGCGCCGACATCAGCATCATCGTGCTGGCGAACATGGCCGAGGCCGAGCCCGCGCAATTCGTCGATGGCATTGCAAAGCTGATCGATCCCGCACTGGTCAAGCCCGGTGTCGTGGAAGCAGGCAGCTAGCAGAGCCGGATCCAGATCAATCAGCACGCTGAGAAAACCGGATCCCGTGCCGTGTCTATTCGGGTGACGCTACTGCAGCGGGGGCTTACTCTGCGCCGGCAGGCGACACGGCTGCCGGCGCCTGCGCCGACACCTGCCCCGGCATATCATCCTTCGCGTTGTTGCCGATCAGCACCGCCACCGCCAGGATGAACGCGGAGCTGATGAGTCGTCCGTAACGCTTCATGAAGCTCTCGAAGGTTTCCTTGATGCGCGCCGACACCCCCGCGTGCACGGTCTCCACAACCGCGGGAATGAGCCCGGGAATCAACGCGATCACGGCGAACAGCGCAATGCCGATCACGCGCTGGCCTGGCTCGGGAACTTGCAGCGCCTCATGAGCCGATGCGTGACACTTCGCTCCTCTTGCTCGGGGGTCTTCTCGATGGGTGCGTTCCTGATGGCGTTCACCAGTCGGTACAGGCCCACAACAAACAGCGCTGACGCGATAGCCGCGTGCACCGCAAATCCAATCCAGGTTTTTTGCTCCTCCTGAGTGGTACTGCCGTGTGTCTGTGCAAGCAGGAACCCGATGACCAGCGCAAACGAAAGGCCAATGATCGTGCCAATTCCAAACGCCCATGCAAAGGTGCGCGGGTGCTGTCGATCACTTGCGGCGACGAGTCCAAGCACAGTGATCTCAGGGGAAAGGAGAACAGCGGCGCCAAGCGACGCAAGAATGGCGTAGTGGTTATTCATGGTGATCCAGAGGTGCTTTGTGCGAACGATGAACCCGTCGGGAAGCATGGGAGGGATGCAGCAGACGGATGCGTGTCACGGCGTTGCTCCCCAGGCGCGGGATGGTGTGGCGGAAGGCCGTCAACGGCTTTCCGCGTGGAATCAGCACCTGACCGAGCGGTCACGTACCCATGTTGCCAACGCGGCTTCATCCAATTCGCCAGCGGCGAGAGAGAGCATGGTCAGCACGCACTCTGCGTCGTCAGCGGCGAGTTCGTAGCCGTTGATGGCAAGCGGCAACGAAAGCCGTGCGTTCGTTGCCATCGATGAAGGAATCGTTGCAGGCAATCCCGAATCCGTAAGCCGCTCCCAGATCGGCAAAATCCGGCTTGCCGATCTGGGTGAGTTTGAGCACGTGCATGAAAATGCCGAAGGTTATTACTTTCGCAAGATTGTTCCGAGTGGCGCCGGGCTTGAACAATTCCGTGGTCGTACCCCGCGCCTCAAGTCACTGCAGCAGCGGGGCACCGGCTGCATCCAGCCACTGTTCGAGCGTCAGCGTGGCTGATGAACCGTGGCCGGGCAGCGGCAGCGCACTGTAGTTCTGCATCAGTTGCACCATCGCGTCGAGGCGCTCCTTCGGATCGTAGACTTGCAGGACGAGTATGAGCCTGTCGATGATGGTCGCCCGGTCGAGATCAGCACGCACCGGGATCTGGTTTGCCGTCGCATAGGCGAGCAGTTGATCGTACACGTCGCCGAGCGCCGGCCGCATCGTCTGGTGTTCGGGTGTGAGGTTCTCCGCCGACTGGTCAGTGCCCTGCTCCCACGCATGCCAGAGGAAGTGACTGCCCTGTGCACACGCCACTGTGTCGTACTTGCTGGTGTAGTCGCCGCTGGGCAGGCGATAGAACCAGGAGCGGTCGGAGCAGGAGTGATGGGACTCGCGATCCCCAAGAGCGTGGAGAAAAATGCCCATCTTGGCGAATCGCATGGCATGCGGGCTGACGAACTTCCGCAGGCTCCGGTCTGACGCCACCACCCTGCCGGCATCATCATCATGCACGACCAGCTTGCCGAGTCTGGATTCGAAGGGAATCTGCAACCGCGTAAAACCCGCCGAGAAGAAATTCTGTGGGCTGGACAGAACCTGGCTGCGAACCCCACACGGCGCAGGAACTTCGGACGACTCCGACACCGTTGCGAGTATGCCCCCGACGCAGGCATCCCGCCGTACGCCGAACACCCAGTCGCGAAGATTGTTCAGCAAAGGCTCATGGGGGGCGTTTTCCGTCGAGAAATAATCGGCTGGGAACGCGACGGGAGGGGGGGATTCCGGCGTCGCCGAAAACCTTGCATGCCAGTGAAGGAGCATGCCACCGGAACCAGCGTTGAACTTGTAGACGCCACTCATAATCCGGGTGATCAGGAGGCAATGCTGCGGCATGGCGAGTCCCCACTGCGCACGACACTCGGCGATATCGGCATCACTCATCATCTGCGCGCCGTTCTGGTCGAACGGAAAATAGTCCGACTGGTCCGTCGCCTCGTTGTAGATCATCATCTGATACGCCTGCCAGGGCGTGTACCCGATCAGCTGCGCCATGAGGTATGAGGAGTCGCTATGCAACAGGCTCCGCCCTCCGATGATCGCGTTGGTGCCGCTCAGGCCGCTCATGCTGTCAGCGGTCGCGGCAACCCGGCACTGCAACTGCACGGCCGGGTCGAGGTTACTGGTGCGACACACCTCCTCCACGCCGATGCAGTTGCGGATGGGCACCTGCTCTGACGTCGGATCGTTGAAGCAGACATCCACGCCGAAGGCCTGCGCCAACTGTGTGTATACGCATCCGGCGAATATCGCTGCGATGACAAGAATGGCCTTCATTTTCTGTTGTCTCTCTGGAGTGGCCTGGACCCGGATTTGGGCAGTTACAAGAGGCCGGTTGAAGAATAGGGACTCTAGCCGACCAGTTCAATCGCTGGGCACAATCGGGTAGCGGGTCCACCGCAGAGACTACTGCGCGCTGACTGAGCTCCGCCACCGTCTACCAGCGGTAGCCCATCCTGGCGTACATGAACCTGCCGTTGAAACCGAACGGCGACGAAGCGCTATAGGGCAGCTGCCCGAAGGTGGAGTTCTGGTAGATGGCCTCGTCCGGGTAGGCGTCGAGCACGTTGTCACCGCCAATGCTGAAGTCCCATTGGCCCATCTCGTAGGTGGCTGCCAGATCCAACGTCCACTCGGCGCAGAAGGTCTGGTCGCGCGTGGGCGTGGTTTCCACTGCATCGAACAGCACGGTGAACTCGCCATAGCGCGTGGCGGTCGCGCTCAAGCTCCAGTTGCCGGTGGTCCACAGCCCGCCAAGCATGAACTTGCTGCGTGGTGCGCCCACTTCGATGCGACCCTGTTCGACCCGGCCGATGCGCAGCTGGTTGAGGCCGCCCGAGGTGAGCTCCGCCATTCCTGCCTGCATGGCGTATGCGTTGCGTTCGCTGCCACATACGATTCTCGACTTGCTGTGCGCAATGCGCGACTACGCCGACGAACGTCTGGGCGGCAAGGCGGGTTCAGGGCCACGACGCCAGCTGATCGAACTGATATGTGAGTCAACTCATGGACTCGTGCAGAGCAAGGACGAATTCCAGCGGATCTCCACGCTTCCCTCGCACCGCTACCACGTATCAAAGCACGTGTTCATCCGGCACATGCAGCCGATCCACAAGGGCATCGCACTCGGCAACCCAGATGGGAGCGTTCGCGTGACCAAGGGGATGTCGGGGCTGCAGTTCGTGTCCTACCACATTCTCGACGCGGTGCTCGGCCGCTACCACCACGGTCGGCTCGGCGCCTTGGGTCGGGTGATCACCGTCAAGGACAGCGTCGGCGAGGCAGTTCAGGCGGCTGAAGCGCCTGAGGGAGGCTCAGTGCGCCCACTTGAGCAGGTGATCGCGATCATTGGCTCGGTGCCGCCAAAAGCGGCCTGGACTACGTTGTAGCCGATCAAAAGACCCGTGCAATGCACGTGCTTCGGGAGGGCTTCCACCATGCATACGGCGATCGGCGCCGCGGTG
>CAJADV010000372.1 GCA_903938575.1 uncultured Gammaproteobacteria bacterium | reverse complement strand
GCTGATCGCCACCAACACCAGCGCGCTCTCGATCGACCGCCTCGCCGGCGCGGTGGCCGATCCCGCGCGCTTCCTCGGCATGCATTTTTTCAACCCCGTGTGGTCGATCCGGCTGGTCGAAATCGTGCGCGGCGCACACACCTCCGAACACGCCCTGCAGCAGGCACGCGACTTCGCCACGCAGCTCGGCAAGGAATCCCTGGTGGTGCGCGATGTGCCGGGCTTCGCCACCAGCCGGCTCGATCTTGCCGCCAGCCTTGAGGCGATGCGCATGTTGGAGAGCGGTGTTGCCAGCGCCGAGGACATCGATCGCGCCGCCACGCTGGCCTACCACCATCCGGTGGGGCCACTGCGACTGAGCGACATCGTGGGGCTCGATGTGCGCCTCGACATCGCGCGCACGCTGGAGCAGGCACACGGGCCGCGCTTCGCGCCCCCGGCAATCCTGATCGAGAAGGTGGCGCGCGGAGAACTCGGCCAGAAATCCGGGCGGGGTTTTTTCAACTGGAACGATTGAGCCCGCCACGGGCATGTGACAACAGGCAAGGGATTCACGATGACAGCGGATCAGATGTTTTTTTCAGGCCTCGCCGACACGGCGGACCACCACCCCGACCTGCGCGCGAGCGTGAGCCGGCTGGCGGGAGGATTCGGCCGCCGCTACTTCCAGGACGTGGTGGCGCGCGGCGCACAGCCCGTCGAGCTCTGGCAGGCTCTTGCTGACGCGGGCTTTCTGGGGGCCCTGATTCCCGAGGAATACGGCGGCAGCGGCGCCGGACTCGCCGAGCTGAACATCATCATCGAGGAAACGGCGGCCCAGGGCTGTCCCCTGCTCTCTCTGGTAATCCAGTCGATCGTCGCACCGATCATCGCCGCCCATGGGTCGGAAAAACTGAAGTCCGAATGGCTCCCCGCGCTCGCCAACGGCAGCCGCAAGATGGCCTTCGGCATCACCGAGCCCGACGCCGGCTCCAACACACACCGCATCACCACCTCCGCCACCCGCACCGAGAAGGGCTGGGTGCTGAACGGCACCAAGTACTGGACCTCGAACATCGACCAGTCGGATGCCGTGCTGCTGGTCGCGCGCGATGGCGAGCCCGATGCCCGTGGCCGCGCGCCCCTGTCGCTGTTCGTCGTGCCCACCAACACGCCCGGCATCACCATGCACCCGATCGAGGTGGCGCTGCGCTCAACCGAGAAGCAGTTCACGGTGTTCTACGACAACGTGGAGATCGCCGAGGACGCCATCATCGGCGCGCGCGGCGAGGGCCTGAAACAGGTGTTCGCCGGACTGAACCCGGAGCGCGTCTGCGCGGCGGCAATCAACAACGGCATCGCGCGCTTTGCGCTTACCAAGGCCTCGCGCTTCGCCAACGACCGCACGGTCTGGAAAACCCCTATCGGCGCTCATCAGGGCGTGGCGCATCCGATGGCCGAGGCCTACATCGGCGTACAGGGCGCACGCCTGCTCACGGCACGCGCCGCGCAGATCAGCGACCAGAGCGGTGACGCCGCAGAGGCCGCCAATATGGCGAAGTTCCTCGCCGCCGAAACCTCACTGAAGGCGCTAGACCAGGCCATGCAGGTGCACGGCGGCAACGGGCTCGCGATAGAGTACGGACTCGCCGACCTGTGGTTCATCGCCCGACTGCACCGCACGGCGCCGGTCAGCCGCGAGATGATCCTCAATCACATCGCCATGCACAGCATGGGATTGCCGCGCAGCTACTGAGCGCGCGGCTCCGCAGCAACGCACGTACGGGAGCAGGAGATGGACTTCAGCCTTGCCGACCTGGTCCGCGAACACGCGGCGCGGCAACCCGAGGCCCCGTGCCTGTCCCACGACGGCGAGACGATCAGCTTCGCCGAACTGCACAGCCGCAGTTCCCGTGTGGCGAACGCACTGCGTGGCAGCGGCCTCAAGCCCGGCGAGCGCGTGGTAGTGC
>CAJADV010000371.1 GCA_903938575.1 uncultured Gammaproteobacteria bacterium | reverse complement strand
GTCGTCCCAGCGCGGTAAGCATCGAGCGGCCGAACAGGGGCTGCAGTTCCAGCATCTCGCCGCTGTCCAGCAACTCCCGGATAACCGCGCGCATATCGTAGGGGCGCTGCGGGTCCCGCGGGACTAGCGAGAGCAGGGCATCGAGCCGTCGCGGGCCCTGATCCGGACCCGCTCCCCGCGGTGGCCAGGCCCAGGCGTTGCGCGGCAGCAGCGCGAGGTAGCGCCGCAGCAACCGGAAGGCCTCTTGTTCGTCTGCCACCAGATTGTGGGCAACCCCACTGTGCGCGGCATGAATCGAGGCACCGCCCAGTTCCTCCTTGCTGACAACCTCACCCGTGGCGGCGGCCACCAGTGCGGGTCCTGCGGCGAAGAGAGAGGATTTCTCCAGCATGATGACGAGATCGCTGAGCAGAGCCGTCACCGCGCCGTGGCCCGCCGAGGAGCCTGTGACGATTGCCACCGTAGGTACCAGGCCGGAGAGAGCAGCCATCTCCTGCATGTCGTTCGGCGCGTAGGGGTAGCGTTGCAGCGCATTCGAGGCGCGCTCGCCGGCGCCGTCCAGCAACATCACCAGCGGTGTGCGCTCCTGGCGCGCGAGCCGCGCGAGTCGCAGGCGTTTCGCGGCGGTGGCGAAACCAATCGAGCCACCCTGCACGCTGAAGTCTTCGGCACCGACCACCACGGGGCGTCCGTCGATACGAGCCAGTCCCCCTACGAGTGCATCGGCAGGCGCAGGTGGGAGCCCCGCTGCGGGTTGCGACCCGGCCAGGGTGCCGATCTCCTGAAAGGATCCCGCATCGCAGAGCGCCTCGAGTTGCTGGCGTGCATTCAGGCGGCCCGCCTGCGCGAGTCGGGCAAGACGTTCCGCACCGCCCATTGCGCGCGCGACATCACGCCGCTCGGCAAGCTCCCGCAACAGCGGTTCCCAATCCGGTGGCACGCTGCTCTCGTGCATCGCCTAGCCGCCCACCTTGCCTTCGATGAAGGCGGCGCGAATGTCGCGTTTCAGGATTTTCTGCAGCGCATTGCGAGGCAGCGGGGTGGTGGTGAACTCGATGTAGCGGGGGATCTTGAATGCCGCGAGGCGCTCGCCCAGCCACGCGCGTATGGTCGCGGCATCCAGCGGCGCACCGGGCGCGGCACGCACCACCATGGCCACTTCTTCGCCCATCTGTTCATCGGGTACCCCGAAGGCAACCACTTCAATGACATCGGGGCGGTTCATCAGGGTCGACTCGATCTCCAGCGGGTACACATTCTCCCCGCCGCGAATCACCATGTCCTTCGCTCGATCAGAGAGGAAGAGATAGCCGTCCGCATCGAGGTAGCCGATGTCGCCGGTGTTGAACCAGCCATCGCGGAACTCCTTGGCATTGGCATCCGGGCGATTCCAGTAGCCCTGGATCAGAGTGATGCTTTTCACCCAGATGTGGCCGGGCACCCCGGGCGGCAGCTCCTCGCCTTCCTCATCCAGAAAACGCAGTTCCATGATCGGCTGCACGAAGCCCGAACTGCCCATGCGCTCCCCGAATGCCTGTCCGGTGAAGGAGCTGCCCAGCGCATTTGTCTCGGTCATGCCCCAGCCGGCGCCCGGAAAGGGGTTGCGCACCCGCTCGAACATCAGCTTGCCGAGTTTGGCCGGCGTAGCCGCACCGCCTGCACCGAGGCTCATAAGGCTGCTGGTGTCATGACGGGCGAACGCCGGGGATTCCAGCAGCTCGAGCAGCATCGAGGGCGCGCCGGTCAACATGGTCACTTTCTCGGACTCGATATACTCCAGCGCCCGCTGCACGTCCCATTTGTACATCATCACGATCCGGCGTCCTGCTCGCAGTGACAGCAGGAAAACCGCGTACAGGCCACTCACATGGAACAGCGGATACGCCAGCATCACGGTGGGTGCGAAGCCAGACTGCATCATGGCGCCGATGGCCTCGGGGTTGGCCATTCCCGCTGCAGCGCCAGAGCACTCGAAGCAGGTCACCGCCTGGCAGACCGCCAGATGGGTCGAAGCCGCGCCCTTGGGCTTGCCGGTGGTGCCCGAGGTATAGAGCATCATCGCCAGATCCCGAGGTTCGATATCCACCTCCGGCAGCGATGCTCCGGCGGACATAGACAGGAAATCATCCAGCGATTGGGCTCCCGCGGGCAGCGGGGCAACTGCGCCACGGACCAGAATCGCGCTGATGCCAAGGGCGCCCAAGCGCGGGGCCAGATACTCGAGCCGCTGCTGGTCGCAGAAGACCAGGCGGACGCCGGCATCCGTAAGTGCGTACTCAAGCTCTTCGGCGCGCCCCCAGCTGTTCAGGGGTACTGCAACCGCGCCCACACTGGTGATCGCGATGAATGCCGCCAGCCACTCGGGGTAGTTACGCATCGCAATCGCCACGCGCTCGCCGTGTGCGATGCCTGCGCCTGTCAGCAGGGCGTGGCCGATCTCGTCGGCAAGGCGCATGAGGCGCGCGAAACTCCAGCGTTCTCCCTCGTAAACGAGAAATTCCTTGTCGCCATGCAAGCGCGCGGGCGCGAACACCTCGCGCAGATTGCGTGGAGCCTTGCTGAATGCGCGATAGGTGTATCCCTCGAGCGTGGTCTCAGCGATCTCCCAGGGAGAACCGGCCGCCGTGATCTGACGGTAGGCTTCATCGAAGCGTTGCTTGATCTGATCCACGCTGGCCTCCGGGGCTTCAGGTTTGCGCCCGGATTATAGAAGCACGCGGCGCAGTCGGTGTGACTGCGCCGCGTGACAGCTGGTCAATGCGCGCGCTAGAGACTCTTGGAGAGCTGCAGTCCGTAGGTGCGCGGCGTGGTGATGATGCCCTTCACGGCACCGCCGCTGTTGTCCTGCGACAGAACAATGCCGTCATCGTCCAGCAGGTTGTTGCCGAACAGGGCGATGCCCCAGCCCGAGGACTCGTTCACCAGCGCGATGCGCCCGCTGAGCAGCGTCAGGTCGTCGGCGTAGAAGTAGTTCTCCAGCGAGGTCGAGGACTTGTCGCGGTAGTTGAGTGCGCCGTAGAGCTGCAGATCCCAGTCGCCGCTGACCGGAGCGTAGTACTCGCCCCAGATAGTCATGGTGTTCTCGGGTGCGCGCTGCATGGATTCGTCGCCGCTCGGCTGGTCATCGAGCAGGAAGGTACAGGGGTTGCTTGCCGAGAAGACCTCACCGCCCTGCTCGCGGATCTTCTTCTGGTAACCACCGCAGGTGAGTGGAATCGAGTCGGTGTACTTGGCGTCGAGATACGCATAGGACGCCCCGAGTGTGACTGTCTCGCTGGCCCGCCAGCTGCCGTCGAGCTCAAGTCCCTGGGTGGTGGCCCCCGCCGCGTTGATGACGGTGGCCGCGCCCTGCGCCGTGATGGTCGATACCTGAAGCTCATCAAACTCGGTGCGGAAGATCGCCACGTTCAACTGTGCGGCACCATCGAGCAAGGTGAACTTGCCGCCGATCTCGATGGCGAGCGCATCTTCGCTGTCGAAGCTGTCGGTTGCACGGCTGTAGGCGTTGATGTTCGAGCTGTTGAAGCCGCCGGCCTTGAAGCCCGAGGCTACCGTCAGGTAGAACATCGTGCTGTCATCCATGAAGTACTGCAGCTTGGCCGAGGGGATCACCTGGTCCTTGGAGATCTCGTCCTTGGCGATCGGGGTGCCGCCGGGGGCTGCAATAACCAGCGGCAGATCATTTACCTGCAATCCACCGCCGATCGGAGCATTGGCGGTGCCGCCGTAGATTACCCCCAGCAAGCCCGCGCCAACAGATGAGAGCGTGGGGTCTGCCGCTATGGCCGTTGCCGCGATCTGCGCGCCGGTCGGGAAAGCGCCCCATGGCAGCTCATCGCCGTTCACGTAGTAGGTGCCCTTGGCCATTTTGATTTTGTTGGTCTCGTCGGTGTAGCGGGCGCCGAGGGTCAGTTGCCATTGCTCGTTGAATTCATAGGTGCCCTCGAAATACGCCGACCAGGTCTGGATGTTCTGGTCCAGATTGCTGTTCTGGCCATCGGGCGAGCCTGCTGGCGTGATCAGGCGGAAGCTTTCCTGGGTGCCATTGGCAAACCCCTGGGCGACCTTGGCTTGCGTGCCCGGCCCGCCGAACGCGGGCAGGTTCAGGAACGCGAGATTCGGCGTAGTGGCGAGGCTGTTCACAAAATTGGGCAATACGGCCCCGCCCAGATTGAGTGCCGCGTATTGCCCGTCGCGGGGCAGGGTACCCATCTTGTAGCTGTCACCGAAAAGCCCCGCGATGAAGCGGAAGGGCTTGTCCGTGGGCGACTCCAGACGCAGTTCCTGGCTCCAGTACTTGGTCTGCTCGGTCAAGCCGTTGATGGTGAGCGAGTCGACCGGGCTGGCTGTGATGTAGTCCTTGGAGCGGGCGTCGTATTTGTTCAGGCCGGTGATGGACTTCAGCGAGTAGCCGCTGTCCATGTCCCAGTTCATGTGCAGCGCCATTACATCGGAAACATAATACCCGCCCACGCTGTCAGCGATGTTCTGTATGCCGACGCCACCCACTTGCTGCTTGTCGTCTGCCTTCAGGTCGATACCGGGATAGTTGGCCCACACGCCGAAGGGATCTGCGATCAGCTGGTCGTAGATGCCGTTGTTACGGTGGTTCATATGGTCGTACTTGGCGAATACGGAGAAGGACTCGCCTGGATCCCAGGCCAGCGAGGCGCGGAAGGCCTCGGTGTCCTGACCGCCGCCGTCCGGCCCCTCACTGTTTTCGAGATAGGCGCCGCGGTGCGAGGCCATGGCCGCTACCCGTCCGGACACGTTGTCGGCCAGCGGGCCGGAGAGATAACCCTCGTACTTGTAGGAGTCGATGTTGCCGGTCTCGGCGAGCACCCGGCCCTGGAACTCGTCGGTGGGGCGCGCGGTGTACATGCTGATCGCGCCGGCGATCGTGTTGCGGCCGTAAAGCGTGCCTTGCGGGCCACGCAGTACCTCGATCCTATCCATGTCGAACAGAGGGTTGCGCGAAAGGCGGCTGCGCCCGAAGTAGATTTCATCGACGTAGATGCCCACCGAACTCTCGACCGTGTCCAGACCCGGGCTGCCGAGGCCGCGAATGGCCACGGAGGAAACGCGTCCGCCATCCTGGATGAACAGGCTGGGAGTCTGGTTGGAGAGGCCCTCGAGGGTGGTGATGCCTTTTTTCTCGAGCAGCTCCGCCGTGTCCACCGTCATCGATATCGGCACGTCCTGAATCTGCTGCTCGCGCTTCTGCGCGGTGACGACGATTTCTTCAAGAATGAGTTTTTCCTGCGCTGACACGCTGCCAGCCGCAACGGCAAGAACCAGAGGCAGCAGGCGGAAGCGGGCAAGGGACAAGGATGTTGTATGGCGCATGGCAAGTCTCCTGTTGACGTTATCTGTGTTCCTGACCGTCGTGGGTCAGGTGATGTCGATGCTAGCAGGCTGGCGCCGCCGGGAGCAATCAGCGCCTGAGGTGCCACGCCCGGCACCTGGCCCCCGGAACAGAGCACGCATGAATACGCGGCTCTTGCATGGAGCGGCCGCCGCGAAGGCACCCGGCCACAGCAAAGCACGCAGCGATACGGGGTGTCGATCAACCCCACCGTGACCTGCGAGGCGCCAGCCAGCAGCCCTTTGCATGCACTGAGGGGCGTGGCGCCCGCGGGTGGCGGCAACGCGCGGCCGCGTGCGATGATCGCGGCGATCACCACGCGACATGAGGGCGGAGCATGACCATAAGTATTCAGGAGATCTCGGATCGTATCGAGATCAACAACCTGCTGATCGATTATTGCAGCGCGATCGATTCGCACGACTGGAACGCACTCGATGGCATCTTCCTGCCGGAGGCCTTCATCGATTACACCGCGCTCGGTGGCGTAAAGGGCGATTTTGCCGCGATCAAGGAATACCTCTCCCGCGTATTGCCGTTCTTCCCGTCAACCCAGCACCTCATCGCCAACAGTCGCCTCTGGATTGACGGCGACACCGCCCGCGGTCGCACGATGTGCCACAACCCGATGGAGATGCCCCTGAAGGCGGGCGGCTCGCAGGTGGCCTTCTACGGTTTGTGGTACGTCGACGAACTGGTGCGCACTGCCAATGGCTGGCGTATCAGCAAGCGTGTCGAGGAACCGGGCTATATGTATAACGTACCGGCTGAATTTCAGAGCTTCGATTCCTGAGGCCGGCCCAGGTGACGCGGATGCAGTTCACGCTCTCCATCGGTTTCTGTCCCAGCGAGTGGTATCTGCCGCTGGCACGCGCGGCTGAGGAGGCAGGCTGGGACTCCATTGCAGTACCTGACGGACTGTTTTTCTACGAGACGGTCTCGGTTCCCTACCCGTACAGCCCTGATGGGTTGCGCTTCTGGGGGGCGGAGACCGAATTCCTCGATCCGCTGGTCGCTATCACCGCCATGGCGGCCGTGACGCAACGGATCCGCTTCTATCCTTCGGTATTGAAGCTGGCGGTCCGCGAGCCCTTGCTGGTCGCCAAGGAACTCAGCAGTTGCGCGGTCCTCTCCGGGGGCAGGGTAGGGCTCGGCGTGGGCTTGAGCCCCTGGCCCGAGGACTTCGAGGTGCTGCGGCAAGAGTGGGCGCAGCGCGGCCCGCGCTCTGCCGAGATGATCGAGATCATCCGCGGTTTGATGGCGGGCGGCATGTTCGACTACAACGGGCGGTTTTACACGGTTCCCCGTATGCAGATCGCGCCGGTGCCTCGGCAGCCTGTGCCGATTTACATTGGCGGTCTCGCGGAGCCGGTTCTGCGCCGCGCCGCGCGGCTTGGTGACGGTTACATCGGCTGGGAAAACCCGCAGTGTCCGTTGGAGGATGTGCCCGGGATGATCCGTCGTATCGACAGCTACCGCGCGGATTACGGTCGCGAGAGGATTCCCTTCGAATTCAAGTTCATGCCCTCGAGCAGCCGCCCTGATGCTCTGTCACGGCTTCGCGATGCCGGCGCCACGGATCTCATACTCATGCCGTGGGCGGATGAGGCAGGCCACCAGGCCCCCCTTGCAGCGCGCATCGATGCCATCCACAGATTTGCCGCATCCGGGATGGATCGACTTCGCTAGCGCCTGGAGGTACCGCGGCATGCAGTGTTTCTCGAGCGAGCGGATACAGAGCCACGATCGGGCGCGCGCCCGCTCAGGGGGCGCTGCGTGATGCGCAGGCCACCCGAGGTCCGGCTCGCGCGCAATCACCACAGCTGGTCAGATCCGGACTCGGGTGGTCTCTCGGCGGGAGATTTCTGGCGCAAGCTCGCGCGCAGCGCGCGGGTGGCGGGTCGCGAGGTCGTCGAGAAAGCACTGTGGCTTTACTACGCCGCCCAGCAGCCGGATGTGCCCCTCTGGGCGAAGCTCACGATCTGGGGGGCTCTCGCGTATTTTGTGACGCCCATCGATGCCGTCCCCGATTTTTTGCCGGCAGTTGGCTTCGTGGACGATCTGGGTGCCTTGGCTGCCGCTCTCGTTACGGTTGCGGCTTATGTAGACGAGGACGTGAAAGAGCAGTCTCGTGATCGGCTCTGCGCCTGGTTCGGGCCAGCGCCGGCAGCGAGTGCAAGGAGCTGAGCTATGCACCCCTCCCATCACGCCCGTAGCGACCCCGACCGTCCTGCTTACATCATGGCAGCCAGCGGCACCGTGGTGACCTACGGCGAGCTCGAGGAACGCAGCCTGCGTTGCGCGCAATTGCTGCGCGGTCTCGGGCTTCGCAGCGGCGACGGCATCGCCATTTGCATGGACAACAATCCGCGCTATTTCGAGATCTGCTGGGCGGCCCAACGCAGCGGGCTCTATTACACCGCCATTTCGAACAAACTCACCGCCCCCGAGGTCGATTACATCATTCGCGATTCCGGCGCGCGCGTGCTGTTCCTGTCGGCGTCAGAGCGCCCGATTGCCGGCGATCTCGCGGCAGCGCTTGGCGACGAGGTCGAGCGCTTTGCCGTTGACGGCAGTATCGATGGCTATCACGACTACGAGACCACCTGTGCCAGGTTCCCGGCCGAAGCGCTGAGCGACGAGAGCGCCGGGACCGATTTTCTGTATTCCTCTGGCACCACCGGACGCCCCAAGGGTATCCGGGTGGCGCTGAGAGGCGGCAGCCCCGAGGAGATGTCCCCGCTCACGCAGTTGCTCGCGTCGCTCTACGGCTTCGATCGAGACACTATCTACCTCTCACCGGCGCCGCTCTACCACGCCGCACCGCTGCGCTTCAGCATGTCGGTGCAACGTTTCGGCGGCACCGTGGTGGTTATGGAACGTTTTGATGCCGCTTGGGCGCTGGGGCTTCTCGAGCATTATCGCGTGACCCACTCGCAGTGGGTTCCGACCATGTTCGTGCGGATGCTGAAGCTGCCGGCAGCCGAGCGCGAGCGGCACGATCTTTCACATCACCGCATCGCCATCCACGCCGCTGCGCCCTGCCCGCAGGATATCAAGCGGGCGATGATCGACTGGTGGGGCCCCATCATTCACGAGTATTACGCTGGCAGCGAAGGCAACGGCCTGTGTGCCATCAACAGCACCGAGTGGCTTGCCCACCCGGGATCGGTCGGGCGCCCGGTCTTCGGTGTCCCGCATATCCTGGACGACGACGGACACGAGCTGCCCGCGGGCGCAGAGGGTACGATTTATTTCTCGGACGGCGTGGAATTTGTCTACCACAACGATCCGGCCAAGACCGCCGAGTCACGCACTCCGCAAGGCTGGACTACGCTCGGTGACATCGGCTTTCTGGATGCCGACAGATTTCTGTACCTCACCGATCGCAAGGCGAACATGATCATCTCGGGCGGCGTGAATATCTACCCGCAGGAGACCGAGAACCTGCTCATCACGCATCCCAGGGTCCTCGATGTAGCGGTGTTCGGGGTCCCCGACCCGGACTTCGGCGAGGCGGTCAAGGCTGTTGTGCAGCCGATCGACATGCGCGAGACCGGCCCCGCGTTCGAGCGCGAGCTGATCGACTGGTGTCGCGCGCGCCTCTCGCACATCAAGTGCCCCAAAAGCATCGACTTCACCGCTGAACTCCCCCGCCATGCGACGGGTAAACTCTATAAACGCCTCCTGCGCGATCGTTATCGGGGCTTGCCCGACTCGCGCATCGTCTGACACAGGAACCACACATGCTTTGCGTTGATGCCAGTCTGATGGTCGATAACCCGCTGGATGCCGGGCCTGCCGCGCGGCTCCTGGAGGACGCAGGCTATGACGGGGCCTACACCTTCGAGGGACGTCACGACCCCTTCATGCCGCTGCTTGCCGCGGCGGCTACAACCTCACGACTGCAGCTCTCCACAGGGATCGCCGTGGCATTTGCGCGCAACCCCATGCTGCTCGCCAATCTGGGCTACGACCTTCAACTCGCTTCGGGCGGTCGTTTCGTGCTGGGACTCGGCTCGCAAATTCGCCCACACATCGAGAAGCGCTTCAGTGCGACATGGTCGCAGCCCGCCGCGCGCATGCGCGAGATGGTGCTGGCGATCCGCAGCATCTGGAAAGCCTGGCAGGAGGGGAGCCGGCTCGATTTTCGGGGCGAGTTCTACACGCACACGCTGATGACCCCGTTTTTCGATCCGGGACCCAACCCGCATGGACTGCCGCCCATCGTCCTTGCTGGCGTGGGTCCCGTGATGACCGAAGTGGCCGGCGAAGTGGGCGACGGATTTCTGGTGCATCCCTTCAACACGCCTGCGTTTGTCGCGCAGGATCTGCTGCCAGCGCTCACGCGCGGCCGCGCACGCGAAACTGCCCTCGCAACGCCCCTCGGGGTGTCATGCCAGCTCATTGTGGCCACAGGAAATACCGCCGAGGAACGCGCGTCCAGCCTCCAGATGGCGCGCGCGCAGGTCGCTTTCTACGCCTCCACACCTGCGTATGCACCGGTCCTTGAGCGCCATGGTTGGGCGGATCTGCAGCCCCGTCTCAACGTGCTGTCCAAGCAAGGCCAGTGGCAGGAGATGTCCGCGCTGCTGAGCGAGGAACTGCTGGATGCTGTGGTGGTGCAGGGTGATCCCGAGGAAGCCGGCGGTCTGATCCGCGAACGCTGCGGGGCCTGGTGTACGCGTGTAAGCCCGGTCGTCTACGGCGGCGGCCAGGAGACTGCAGCGCAACTCGTGCGGGCTATCAAGGCACAGTGACCGTGGAGCGACGAGCCGCGCACGAAGAACCGCAGGCGCGCCGAGTCGGCCTGGCAGCCCTCGAACTGTGTGTCTGGGACTGGCCAGGCGAGGG
>CAJADV010000370.1 GCA_903938575.1 uncultured Gammaproteobacteria bacterium | reverse complement strand
TCAAGGTGAATCCGACCCCCAGCTGCGCCGGGCGCACCGTCATTTTTTCGACAACGAGTTCCTCGCCACCCCATGCCCAGCGGGAAAAACCCGGCAACGCGTCGGCGGTCTGGCCTGGCGCATCAGGATGAAAACTCCCCGCGAAATACTCCCCGAACAGCGGAAAGAACTGCGGGCGCACGCTGACATCGAGGCTCATCGCATCGATAACGGGATCGAGTACGCGTTTGCTCCGCAGCAACTCCATTTGCGCCGATGTGCTTTTTCCCGCAGCCGATAATCCGAGGGTGGCCTGCGCCTCCGAAAAGGCACCGGCATCATTCAGCGGAGCCTCTGCCTGCAGGCTGCCGCGCGCCTCATAGGACGGCTCCGATGATCCGAGGTAGAACAGCGTGAGAAAGAGCGACCCGAGCACCAGCGCGAGTATCGTGCGCCAGCCGGAGAGCAGGAGGTCCGCGATGTCGCGCAGGTTTATCTCGTCGGTCTCGGCCCGGGAGACGGGCCGGGCGATGCCAGCTGTGGATTCAGTCACGACGTGTAGGCCCCGCGCAGAAATCGTTGATTACAGGATCCGGGCATGCATGGCCGGCAGCGCCGACACGGCGCCTCACAGATCGCTCCGTTCGATCACCTGGTCGACCTGCCAGATAAGCTGAGCCGTCGGCAGGATCTGCGAGATGACAGTGTTGTATTTCGACAGCGCGGTGGGCATGACATAGACGATGTCGCTCTCGCGCAGCGGAAACTGGGTGGCAAGCAGGAAGCCGCCGGCGCTGGAAATATCCAGCGCGAAGACGGACGCCTTCACCGCGCCACCGGATGCGTTGTTGCGGAACACCAACACCCCGGAATCGTTGGCGCGCGCACGATCAAGACCACCGGCGAGCGTGAGGGCCTCTACGAGCGGCATGGACATGCGTTCCATGTATACCGGCTTGGTCTGCTCGACCTCGCCGAGCACGAAGATGCGGTCGTCGGCGCGACTCGGGACATGGATAACATCGCCCGGTCGCAGCAGAAGGTTGCGTGCGGGCGCGTCACCGGATAACAGCGCCGCGAGATCGATCGGGTAGCGCTCTTCCCCACGCACGAGAATCGCGCGGCGCCGGCTGGCCTCGGCGGTCAGCCCTCCGGTCTCGTCCAGCGCCTGCAAGACGCCCTTCGGGGTGTCATCCAGCGTCAATGTGCCCGGCTTGCGGACCTCGCCGGTCACTTGCACGCGGTAGGCACGGTAGCTCACGACCTTGACGTCGACCTTCGGGTCGACCACCACACCCACGAGGCGCTTGGTGAGGACTTCCCGCACCTCGGCACAACTGAGACCAGCAACGCGCAGGCTACCCGCGTAGGGGTAGTACATCATGCCGTCAGCGTCGACCAGACGCCCCTCCTTGACCGCCAGATCCTGCAGGCCGCCGCGGACCGGTTGCGCCAACTCGGGGTGATCCCAGACCGTGACGAACAGGACATCACCCGGACCCACACGATACTCCGGTGGCACGTCTGCGGGGCTCACCGCGGGGAGAGTGCGCGTAGCATCATCCGGGTTTGCACGCCGCATTGAAGCCACTACCTGCGGCGTGACGCGAACGACCTCGTACTTGTCCGGAAGCACTTGCTCCGGCTCAGCAATCGCCGAAGGCGGCGCCGGCACGGTGCGCGGCCCATAAGGTGGCCACTCGCCTGCCAGCACGCCGCCGGGCGCCGGCGCCTCGAGCACGTGCACGC
>CAJADV010000369.1 GCA_903938575.1 uncultured Gammaproteobacteria bacterium | reverse complement strand
GCCCCGGCAGGTCGAGGACGCGCACCAGCAGCGGCCGGCTGATCCAGCACAGCGCCACCACAAGGAACACGGCGCCAGCGCGCCATTCGATGGGTCGCGCCGGCCCGAGTGCGGCAAGGCGCTCGCGCAGCAGCGCACGTCCTCCCGGCAACTCCTGCGCCGAGACCTTTATCGCGCCGAAGCACAACCACGCCCATGCGAGCGGCAACAGCATCGCCAGAACCGGAAGCGCGAGCTTCATCCATTCGAGCATGCCGATATCGAGCCCGTAGTGGGAGCGCACGTAGCCGGTCATCACGAGGTTGGTGGGAGTGCCAATCGGCGTGCCCATACCACCCAGAGATGCGGCGTAGGCGATACCCAGCATCAAGGCCGTGGCGAAACCGGTGTCGTCGCGTCCATCCTCCCGCATGCCCTGAATGACGCTCAAGCCGATGGGCGCGAGCATCATCGTGGTCGCCGAGTTGGAGAGCCACATCGAAAACAGCGCGGTGACCAGCATGAAAGCGCCCACCAGGCGCCGCGGGCTGGCCCCGACCAACACGAGCATCCGCAGCGCAATACGCCGGTGCAGCCCCGAGCGCTCGAGGCCGAGCCCCAGCATCATCCCGCCCATGAACAGAAACACGATGTTGCTCGCATACGGTGGCGATACCGTTGCAAAGCGCAAATCGGTGACGACGGGCACCAACACCAGCGGAAGCAGCGCGGTAACTCCCACCGGGAGCGCCTCCGAAACCCACCACACGGCCATGAGGATCGCCACCGCAACCACCGCTCTGGCATCCCCCGCAAGACCGGGACCCGCGAACAGCAGAAACAACGCGGCAGCGATCGGCCCCGCGAGAAGACCAAAGCGCTGCAGCATTTTTTGCGATGGAGAGGAAACCGACACGATTGGCAACCCGGGCGATTAACCGCAGCAGTATATCCGTCCATGGACCACGTGCCTTGCGGCTCCGTTGCACCGGATGCAATCATCCGCCACCCTTAAGACCCCGAGTGATTTCCATGGTATCCGGCGCGCGCGATTTCGACCTCGTCCTGTGGGGCGCCACGGGCTTCACGGGTTCACTGGTGGCGGAATACCTTGCGCGCACCGAGGGCTGTGGCGGAAAGCTTCGCTGGGCTATTGCCGGGCGCAACAAGACACGACTGCAGACCCTCACTCGCGAGCTTGAATCACTGGTTCCCGGATTCGACGCCGCCACGTTGCCGGTCCTCGAGGCAAGCCTTGATGATGCCGCATCGCTCGCGCGTCTGGCGGCATCCACGCGAGTGCTGCTGTCCACGGTGGGACCCTACGCGCTTTTCGGAGCGCCGCTGGTGCGGGCCTGTGCTGAGGGAGGCACCGATTACTGCGATCTTACGGGTGAAACCCAGTGGATCCATCAGATGATTGCCGAGGTCGATGCGACGGCCCGTCGCACGGGCGCGCGGATCGTGCACTGCTGCGGCTTCGACTCGGTTCCCTTCGACATGGGTGTCTGGTTTCTGCAGCGCACCCTGGCCGAGCGCGGCGCACCGCCCTCAGCTGTGGTTCGCGGCGTGGTGCGTAAATTGCGGGGCGCATTCAGCGGAGGCACCTATGCGAGCCTGCTGAATGCCGTCGAAGAAGCCGCTGCAAGTCCGCGCCTGCGACGGATGTCGGGAGATGCCAACTCGCTGCTGCCGCCCGCACTAGTCGCCCCCCGCGCGCGCGCTGAACTTGGCATGGGTTTCCAGGGGCAACTCGGTGTCTGGACCGCGCCCTTTGTGATGGCGACCATCAACACCAAGATCCTGCGACGCAGCAACGCACTGCTTGGCTTTCCGTGGGGCAAAGACTTTCGTTACGAGGAATCCATGAGCACCGGACGCGGCTTCTCGGGTCGTGCGCGGGCCTGGCTCGTGGCCGGCGGACTGGGGGCGTTCATGGGAATGGCAGCCTTCGGGCCGACCCGCTCACTGCTGCGCAGGCTGCTGCCCGCACCCGGGGAAGGCCCTGATCGCAAGGCGCGTGAGTCGGGGTTCTACGAGATCGATTTCCTGGCTGAGACCGGCGCGTCACCGCGACTGGTGGCCACCGTCGCGGCCTCGCTGGATCCGGGCTATGCGTCCACGGCACGGATGATCGCGGAATGTGCGCTATGCCTGGCGCAAGACGGTGTCGCCACCGCCGGAGGGAGCTGGACACCCGCCTCCTGCATGGCCGAGCCGCTGCTGGCGCGGCTGCTATCGCGAGCGGGGCTTCGATTCAGTGTGCGCGAGTTAGCCTGAGGGGCCTGCGGGTCTCCACCCAGAGAGGCCAGTCGCTGGGCAACATGTCGAAAAGATCTGCTTCCAGACGCTGGCGTGACAACGGCGATTCTCGACGCAGCCGGCGGTTGGCGGTCAGGAATCTGCGTACCGCGAGCCGGTGCAGCGCCGGATCGGGGAACTGCTGGGCACAAAGGATCGCGTGACGCAGCGGCTCGAGCAGTCCAGGTGTCATGAAAACGTCCTCGCGGGTCTCGGGACCTGCGAGCAATCAAGAAAGATGCCAACCGCCGCCTATAAATCGAAATTCTTGCGAAACGACACGCCGAGGGAACGCGGAGGATTGATCGAAAGCCGGCTGGTGCCCCAACGGTTGTTGAAAAATTGCTCCGCACGCTCATCGAGGAGGTTTTCGATGAAGAACTGCGCATTCCACCCCTCTGCATCCAGGCCAAGGCCGATATCCAGAAGCATGTAGTTGTCCTGACGCGCGGGCGGGGCGTCCGCGATCACCGCCTCGCTGCCCACCGAGTTATAAGACTCACCCGTGTAGCTGTAATCGACGCGTGCATAGGGGGCAGCGCCGAACATCTGCTGCGGCAGGTTGTATTGCAGGGACAGGTTTGCCTTGAAATCCGGGGAAACCGGCAGCGTGGTGCCTTTCAGGACCGTAAACGGATAGGGACTGCGGGGGAACAAGGTGGAGGTCTTGGAAATCTGCGCATCGAGATGTGCCATCGAGGCATTGAACTCGAGGTTATCTGTCAGCATCCACTGCAACTCAGCCTCGATGCCATCGATGGTGGCCTCGGGGAAGTTCACGAACGCCAGCGCGTAGACCGCCGGCCTCGGGTCCTCGACCTGAACCTGGATGTCGATCCAGTCCATGTGATAGGCGGTCAGGTTCAAGCGCATCATCCCGTCCAACCAACGGGTCTTGGCGCCGACCTCGTAGTTGTAGAGAAAGTCGGCATCAAAGGTCGTCGGCAGCTTGGAATCACGCCGAATGGGGTTGCCGCCGCCGCCGCGAAAACCCTCTGAGTAGGTCGCGTAGACCATATGGTCATCGGTGATCTGCCACTTCAGACTCAATTTGCCCACGGTGCCCGAGGCGCCGGAGCCCACATCGACGTTGGTGTAAATCGGCGCCTCGTTCGGGTCAGGCCAGCCATCCTGAATGCCGCCATTCACCAGGTAGAAATCGTCGCTGACGTCGTACCAACGTCCTCCCGCCGTAATCGAGAGCCGCTCGGTCAGGGCAAAACTCAGCTCGCCGAAGACGGCTTTTTGCTCGAGCTCCCGGTCGTAGGCACCTACCCACCAGTTGTCCGTCGGGTCCTTGTAGCTCCCGTTCCCGACATAGGCGAGATAGTTCAGGTACGAGAAAAAATCCGTGTCGCCGAAGCCACGGGCGTAGGAGCGGAACAGGGTCTTGCCCTTCTCCTTGTTGTAGAACACGCCAGCGACGCCACTCCAGCGACTGCTGCTGTCACCCGGCGTTGCAACACGCGACTCCATCGACCAGCGTTTGGTGGCCTCGCGGTTGGTGGCGTAACCATGGGGGTCGCCGCCAAAATCGTAGAACGAGTACGAGCCCGGCTCGCCGAAAGCCCCCGCACACCCACCGGGATATCGACCGCAGGAGCTCCGCTGCAGGCTGAACTCGTAATCGGTGGCATCGGCCTCGTAGCGGAAGTCGCGGTCGAAATACGACACCGCGAAAGTGCCAGTTCCAATCCCGGCGCCGATACCAAGCGCAATGAGATTCATGCGGGTCAAGACGCGCTTCAGACCAGTGCTACCGTCTTGAGCCTCGCGGGTGAGT
>CAJADV010000368.1 GCA_903938575.1 uncultured Gammaproteobacteria bacterium | reverse complement strand
GTCGATTGCTCGAAAATCGAGACGCCGAGGATGTCGCCCGGAAGCATGTCACTGGTGAACTGCACGCGCGAGAAAGAAAGCCCCAGCGCGCGCGCGAGTGCATGCGCGAGCGTGGTCTTGCCCATGCCGGGCAGATCCTCGATCAGCAGGTGGCCGCGAGCGAAGAGCGCACAGAGCGCCAGCCGGATCTGCCGCTCCTTGCCGAGCAGAACCCCGCCGATGTTCTGCACTGTCCGGTCGATGATCTGCTGCACGTGACCCTGCCGCTATTGATGCCCCTAAACGCCCCCGCTCGCCGCGCGATCAGCCGCGCAACGCGGCAAGCCCGCGCGCGAGATCCTCGCGGAGATCCTCTATATCTTCCAGCCCGACCGCCACTCGCACGAGCCCGCCGCGTATGCCCTGCTGCGCGCGCTCGGACTCGCTAAGGCGGCCGTGCGTGGTACTGGCCGGGTGCACGATGGTGGATTTGGCGTCACCAAGATTCGCCGTGATGGACAGCAGGCGCGTCGCATCGATGAATCGCCAGGCCGCCGCTTGCCCGCCCTCGAGCTCGAAGGACATAACGCCCCCGAAGCCGCGCTGCTGACGCAGCGCCAGCGCATGCTGCGGATGCGACTCCAGGCCGCAGTGATTTACCACGAGGACACCCGCTTGCCCCTGCAGCCAACGCGCCAGAGAAAGCGCACTGGCGCTGTGAGCTTCCATGCGCAGGCGAAGCGTCTCCAGCCCCTTCAACAGCACCCAGGCGTTGAACGGGCTTAGACAAGGGCCGGCGGAGCGCATGAACGCCGTTGCCTGCTCGAGCAGATCGCGCCGCCCGCAGAGCACACCACCCAACACGCGACCCTGCCCGTCGATGTACTTGGTGGCAGAGTGCATGACTACATCGGCGCCAAGATCGAGCGGACGCTGCAGCGCTGGCGTAAGGAAGCAGTTGTCCACGACCAGCACGGCGCCGGCTGCGCGGGCTATCTCCGCGACCCGCGCGATATCGACGATCTCGATGGTCGGGTTGCAGGGGGTCTCGAGAAACAAGAGCCGTGTGCGCGGCCGCAGGAGGCTGCGCCAGCCCGCGTAGTCCACCGGATCGACGTAGCTCACCTCGACGCCGAAGCGTACGATGAATCGATTCAAAAGCACTGTGGTGGAGCCAAACACGCCGCGCGAACAGAGGATGTGATCGCCCGCCGACAGCCAGCTCATGCAGGCCGTGAGCATGGCCGCCATGCCAGAGGCCGTGGCCACCGCCTGCTCGGCGCCCTCGAGCGCGGCGATCCGCTCCTCGAAGTTGCGCACCGTGGGATTCGTGTAGCGCGAGTAGACGTTTCCGGCTTCCTCGCCCGAGAAGCGCGCCGCCGCCTGCGAGGCCGAGTCAAAGACGTAGCTCGACGTGAGAAACAGCGCCTCCGAGTGCTCACCCTCCGGGCCGCGCGACTGCCCTGCCCTCACGGCGAGTGTGTCGGGTCGTGCCGACCGCAGGTGTTCGCGCCGCTCTTGCTCGTTCATTGCGCGCTTCGCTCCGGCACCGTCAGATATTGTGGTTGTGGAGGCCGACCAGCCCGGTCTCACCGGCACGGGTCGAGGCCTCGCGCTGCTGCTTGCGGTCGTCGTTGCGGTTGTCGTGCAGGCGCGCGAGGTAAGAGCCGTCGACGTCCCCCGTGACGTACTTGCCGTCGAACACCGAGCAATCGAAATCCTCGATGGTCGGGTTGCCGTCGCGCGAGCAGGAGATGAGGTCCGCCAGATCCTGATAGACGAGCCAGTCGGCGCCGATCTGTTCGCAGACTTCCTGCTCGCTGCGTCCGTGGGCGATCAGCTCTTCTGACGAGGGCATGTCGATGCCGTAGACGTTGGGGTAGCGCACCGGTGGCGCCGCCGAGGCGAAGTACACATGACGCGCCCCCGCATCGCGCGCCATCTGGATGATCTCCTGGCACGTGGTGCCGCGGACGATGGAGTCATCGACCAGCAGCACATTCTTGTCGCGGAATTCGAGCTCGATGGGGTTCAGCTTCTGGCGCACGGATTTCTGGCGGATGGCCTGCCCGGGCATGATGAAAGTGCGCCCGATGTAGCGGTTCTTCATCAGGCCCTCGCGGAATTTGACGTCGAGCTCGTAGGCGATTACCTGCGCGCAAACCCGGCTGGTGTCGGGTATGGGAATCACCACGTCGATATCATGGTCAGGCCAGAGGCGACGGATTTTCTCGGCGAGCCGCTCGCCCTGGCGCAACCGCGCCTTGTACACGGACACTCCGTCCATGATGGAGTCCGGCCGCGCGAAGTAGACGTGCTCGAAGATGCAGGGGCGCAGGCGCGGGGACTCGGCGCACTGGCGCGTGGTGAGGGTGCCGCGGGCGTCGAGATAGATCGCTTCGCCAGGCGCCACATCGCGGACGATGCGGAAGCCGAGCACGTCCAGCGCCACGCTCTCCGACGCCACCATGTACTCCATGCCACCGTCTACCTCGCGCTCGCCGAAAATGAGCGGACGGATGCCGTTGGGGTCGCGGAAAGCGAGGATGCCGTGTCCGGCGATCATCGCCACCGCCGCATAGCCGCCCTTGGCACGACGGTGCAGGCCGCGCACGGCGGTGAAAAAATCATCGGCGTCGGGATGAAGCTTGCCGAGGATCTGCAACTCGTGCGCAAGCACGTTCAGCAAGACCTCGCTGTCGGAGTCGGTGTTGATGTGGCGCAGATCTGCCTGGAATACCTGCTCGCGCAGCTGGTCGGCGTTGGTCAGATTGCCGTTGTGACCGAGGCAGATGCCGTAGGGGCTGTTCACGTAGAAGGGTTGGGCCAACGCGGAGCTCGCGCTGCCAGCAGTGGGATAGCGGGTATGTCCAATGCCGAAGTTACCCGTGAGGCGCTCCATGTGTTCTGTCCGGAACACATCCCGCACCAGACCGTTACCTTTGCGCTGGCGGAACACACCGCCGTCGCAGGTCACGATGCCCGCCGCGTCCTGACCGCGATGCTGCATCACGGTCAAGGCGTCGTAGAGATGCTGATTGACCGCACTGCGGCCCACTATGCCAACGATGCCGCACATCTGCGCTATCTCCTGTTCAGTTGCCGATACCGGAGAGCATGCCACTTGCCGCTCCGGTGACGCTGCGGAACCAGTGCTCCATCAGAAGCAAGTGCGGCAGCAGCACGGAGTGTTCCCACCAACCAAAGCGTTCCGGATGCACGAGAGGCCGCATCAGAACAATCGCCGCCAGCAGCACGAAAACCGCCCGCGCGAACCCAAAACCCATTCCGAGCACCCGATCGAGAAATCCAAGACCGACGAATGAAATAAGGCTCTGCAGCAAGCGCCCCAACAGCGCCACGGTGATCAGTGTCAGCACGAACAGCGAGGCGAAGGCGATCAGGTAACGCCCTGTCTCGTCCTGAACGCTGCCAGTCAACAGGAACGCAAAGCGATCGGAAAAAACCATCGCGATCACGAACGCGAGCAACCAGCCGAGCAGCGAGAGCGCTTCGCGGACGAAGCCTCGCAACAGGCTGAGAATCATCGAGACACCGACCACGATGATGATCGTCCAGTCGGCGGCGTTCAGGGCATCCACGGCGCGGTTTCCGGACACTGGAAGATGAGCCGCATTCTAGCCCAGCACCCGCTGCAATTACTCAGGGATAGTACCGTGTGACATAGCCCTTGATACCCAGCTTGCGCTGGACATCGGGTGCAAGCCGCGCCACGGCCGCACGATCGAGCTTCGGCGCCACGTACACCCGATAACGGGCTCCCGTGCCCTTCCCGACCGGCTGCACCAGTGCGTGGAAGCCTGCCTTCTCGGCGCGCTCCCGCAGCTCGAGTGCGTTGGCGCGCGCCGCGAACACGCCCAATTGCAACGCCCACTGTTCGGGAAGGCCCTGGCTGTCATTGGTGGGTGCAGGAACCTTGGGGACTGCGGCGGCGGCGGGGCTCCTCGCCTTGGGAATAGCTGCAGGGTCCTCGACCACCGGAGCCACGGGCTCCTCGGCCGGCGCATCCGGGATGCTGGCGCGCAAGCGTTCACTGTCGGGCTCCGGGGGCAGCGCCACGGGCGCGGGTTCGGCCACCTCGAAGGGTTCCATGGCAGGAGGCGCGGGAATCTGGCTGCGCTGGCTGATCTCGCGTACCGGCGTGGTGTCGAAGACCACCGGCCAGGCAATGATGCCCAGGCCGACCAGAACAGCCGCACCGACCAGGCGGTGCTTCATGGACTCCTTCACACGGCCTCCGGATGTGCGTCAAACCAATCGAGGGCGGGACCCACAGCAAAAAATGAACCGCAGACCACCAGCCGATCACCGGCCGAGAGCTCGGCGAATGCCGTATCGAGGGCCTCGGCGATACCCGGGCAGCATAGCGCCGGTGAGGTACCGCGGGGTAACTGCGCCAGATCCTGAGCCGGTGCGGCGCGATCACCCGGCAGATCGGCAAAAAACCACGCATCCGCTACCGGCGCCAGCGCGGCGACCATACCCGCATAATCCTTGTCTCGCATCGCACCGAGAACAAACGCGGTGCGTCCTGGCACCGGGTTCGCGGCAAGCCTGCTGGCGAGAAGGCCCACGCCATCGGGATTGTGCGCCACATCGAGCAGGCATTCGACGCCACGGCGCATGAAGCGCTGCATCCTGCCCTCCACGGCGATCCCGGGTAACTCGCGCGCAAGGATGTCCCGTCCGGGCAAGGCATTACAAAACGCCAAGGCCTGTAGCGCACAGGCGACGTTGCTGCCGTGCAGCAGGGGCTGCGGCAACCCGTCATGCGCTATCGAAACACCTGCCCTGTCAAGACCACGCCAACGCCAGTGCCCAGCGCCATCCTGCGCCTCGTCGAAGGCCTCGCCGATGCCGAACCACGGCGCGCCGATTACCGCAGCACGGTCACGCAGCGATCGCGGGGGATCGCGGTCGCCGACGATCGCCGGAACTCCTGCGCGGAAGATACCGGCCTTCTCGCGGCCGATGGATTCGCGATCGGGGCCAAGCCAGTCCTGGTGATCCAGGCCGATACCTGTCACCACTGCCACCGTCGGCGCGAGGATGTTCACGGCATCCAGACGCCCTCCCAAGCCGACCTCCAGCAACAACCAGTCGGGCGCGTTCCGGCGGAATGCCTCCAGCGCTGCCAGAGTCCCGTGTTCGAAATAGGTTAGCGACACGCCCTCTCGCGCATCTTCGACGGCGCGGAAGGCAGCGCAGAGCAGGGCATCATCGGCCTCGCGCCCGTCGATGCGCACGCGCTCGTTGTAGCGCCGCAGATGCGGCGAGACATAGACGCCCGTGTGCTGCCCGGACGCCAACAACAGGGCCTCCAGTGTGGCGACACAGGATCCCTTGCCGTTGGTTCCCGCCACGGTGATGACCGGACAGGTCGCACGATGAAGCCCCAGCCGCTCGGCCACCTGCATGACGCGCTCGAGGCCGAGTTCGATACGCACGGGGTGCGCGGCTTCCAGCTTGTGCAGCCAGTCGGCGAGGGAAAGACCTGTCACTGGTGCGCCTCGTCCAGCGGCACTCAGACCACCTCTGGCAGGCCACCGAGCTTGGTAAGCAGCGCGGCGATCCTGTCGCGCAGTTCGGCGCGCGGGACGATCATATCGATGGCGCCGTGCTCAAGCAGGAACTCGCTGCGCTGGAAGCCGGGCGGCAGTTTCTGCCGTATGGTCTGCTCGATAATGTTGGGGCCGGCAAAGCCCGCGCGCGCCTCCGGCTCGGCGATGTTGATATCGCCCAGGATGGCAAGACTCGCCGAGACACCGCCGTAGATGGGATCGGTCAGTACCGAGATATACGGCACACCGGCGAGTTTCAGGCGCTCGAGGATGGCGCTGGTCTTGGCCATCTGCATAAGCGAAATCAGCGCCTCTTGCATACGGGCCCCGCCGCTGGCGGAAAAACACACCAGCGGTATGCGTTGTTCGAGTGAGGCCGCGGCGGCACGGGTGAACTTCTCGCCCACCGCATAGCCCATCGAGCCGCCATGAAAACTGAACTCGAAGGCCAGAACATGGAGCGCAAGCCCCTTCAGCCTGCCTTTCATGGCGATCAGCGCATCGCGCTCCCCCGTGAGCTTCTGGGCCGCAGAGAGGCGGTCCTTGTACTTCTTGATATCGCGGAACTTGAGCCGGTCGATGGGTTCGACCTCGGTGCAGATCTCGGTGCGTCCCTCGGGATCGAGAAACACGTCGAGGCGGCGGCGTGCGCCAATCCGGAAGTGGTGACTGCACTTGGGGCAGACCTCGAGGTTGCGCTCGAGTTCAGGGCGGTACAGCACGGCCTCGCAGCGCGGACACTTGCTCCACAGCCCCTCGGGTACGGCAGATTTGCGCGCCTGCTCCCCGCGCCGCACGGCCGCGGGAACGATCTTATCTAGCCAGCTCATCGTATTACCGCTCCCCGCTCGGCCCACAGAGGGCCGCGTTGGCACGCGCCACGGCGCGCATGAATTGTTCAACCCTGGAAGCGTCCTTGCGACCAGGGGATAGTTCCACTCCGCTACTCACATCGACCGCCCAGGGCCGTACCAGCAGCACCGCCGACTCCACGTTGTCGGGATCCAGGCCACCGGCAAGCACCAAAGGCTGGCGCGCCGCAGCGGGCATCAAGGACCAGTCGAAGGCCCTGCCCGTGCCGCCGTGCTGCAGCGGATCGTGGGTATCAATCAAGAGACCGCGCGCCCGCGGATACGCCGCCAGATCAACCGCGCCGGGCGCTCGATCGGCGACGCCTATCACTTTGATATACGGCACACCGAACTGCTCGCAGAACGGCGCTGGCTCGTTGCCATGAAACTGCAGCAGATCGGGCCTCATCAGACCCAGCACCCGCCAGACCTCGTCCGGGTGCGGGTTTACGAAGAGCGCCACCATGCTCACAAAGGGGCCTGCCGCCGCAGCAATCTCCCCCGCGGCGCCGGGATCGACCGCTCGGGGACTTGGCGGGTAGAACACCATCCCGAGTGCGTCAGCGCCCGCCGCCGCGGCCATTGCCGCATCCTCGGGCAGCGTGATGCCGCAGATCTTTACCCGAACGCGCATCCGCCAGACACCCCGCAAAGTCTCGTGTCGAATGATAGCCCGCCAACCGGCCCGGGACTACTCAAGTGGCGCAATGGCCTCCGCAAGCGGCGGCGGAGCAGCCGGCGGTAGTCCCCAGCTCGCATCGTAGGTGACGGCGCTCAGGTAGAGCCCCTGAGGCGGGGCCGTACACGCGGCGAGGCGGCGATCGCGGGAGGCCAGCAGTTCGGCGATCCAGTCGATCCCTGCCTCACCTGCACCCACGTGGATCAGGCTGCCCGCGATGTTACGCACCATATGCAGCAGGAACGCGTTGGCACGAATATCCATGCACACCAGTGCGCCAGCCCGCCGGACCCGCACGGCCTGCACACAACGCATCGCCGTACGAGACTGACAACCCGCGCCACGAAAGGCGCTGAAGTCCTGCTCGCCCAGCAGGGCCTGCGCGGCCTCATCCATACGTTCGGCATCCAGCGGACGGCGCTCGCGCGAGGCACGCAAGGCGCGCAAGGGCGAGCGTTCAGGGCGGTTCAGGATCAGGTAGCGGTAGGTGCGCGACGTCGCGGAAAAGCGGGCATGGAAGTCTGGCGCCACGCGCTCGGCCCACTGCACGGCGATACCCGGTGGCAACACGGAGTTGGTGCCCAAGGTCCAGGCACGGGTCGGCCGGGAAGCGGACGTATCGAAGTGAACCACCTGACCGCACGCATGCACGCCGGCGTCGGTACGCCCTGCGCACACGGTATGCACGGGCGCATCGGCAATGCGAGACAGAGCCTGCTCCAGCGACTCCTGCACGGTGAGCCGCTGCGGGTCGCGCTGCGCTTGCCACCCCGAGTAGATCGAGCCGTCGTACTCGATGCAGAGTGCGAGCCGATGCAGGGGCCCCTCGGGGCTCATGCCTCAGGCGGGCTTGAGGGTGTCGAGGAGCGCCATCGCCGTCTCACGCTGGGCCTGGGAGCCTTCGGCAACTACCTCCTCCAGGATGTCGCGCGCCCCCTCGACGTCACCCATATCGATAAAAGCTTTCGCCAGTTCGATGCGTGTCTCGACTTCATCCGTACCCTCGAGAAGATCGAAATCGGCCGCCTCTTCCTCAGCATCTGCCGAGGCTGGGGCGAGAAGATCGGCTACGCCCGCAGCGCCGGTATCGGGGCCAACAGCATTGAGATCCGCATCTGCAGGCTCGTCACCGAGCATACCGGGCGCTGCCTCCAGGACAGAGGGCATCGCCTCGGCTGCTGTAACACCGGCGATATCGAGTTCGCCGATATCCAACTCGCCGAAGCCCGACTCGAGTTCTTCCTCGTCGAATACGTCGTGATCGCCAGCGTCGAGGTCCACATCGAGGTCAAGGTCGAGACCCAGATCGAGATCGAACTCGCCGACAGGCGGCAAGCCCTGCTCTTCGAGCACCAGGCTGGCAAGGTCCGCGGCAGGTTCGTCTTCCGGCAGCACGCGGGAAAGGCTCGGCGCGGGCAAGGGCGAAAGCGGCTCCGGCACTGGCGCCGATTGAATCCCGGACGGGGCGTCGAGTTCTGCGAGCCAGTGGGGGTGGCCGCTCCCGATAGCGATCTCTCGACCGACCGCGACGTCATCGTCCCCACCAAGCGCGAGGAGCTGATCGTATTCCGCAATGAAAGCCCCCTGCTCGCCGCGCTCTGCCAGCACTTCCAGCAGTTTCAGGCGCACATCATTACGCTCGGCATCGCCCTCAAGCGCCAGACGCAGGACTTCAATGGCCCGCTCATGTCGCCCGTAGGCGATGTAGATATCGGCCTCGCCGATGGGGTCGCTCGACTCGCGCTCACGCTGGTCCCGCTCCGGAGACGCGGCCAGCTCGAACGTCGACGCCGTTGCTACGGGCGCCACCACCGATGCGGGGAATACGGCGGCCGGCCGGGACGATACGGGCACAGTAGACGCGCGTATCGCAGGTGGCATGGTGGGCTCACGGGCGGCCGGTACCTCAGGCTCGGATCTCCGATCGGCGGTCCGGTAACGCTGCTGCGTATCGGGCAGAGCGCCATAGGTTGCCGTCTCACCGCGACGCCGTAGCACGAGGAATCCAAGCACTCCGAGAAACAACGCAACCAGGGTGGCGCCCAGCGCCACACCGTTGGCGAGCAGCATATCCAGCACCCCCGGCTCGGGCGCCGGTGCAACTGGGGGTTTGGGCGCTGGAGCCGGGCTGGCAGCGCCAGCAGCAGGGGCTGCAGCACCTGTCTGCGCAGCAGCCATGGAATCACTTTTCAGATCGACGATGCGTTGGTAATTCTGGACCTGCTCTTCCAGCGCCTTTACGCGGGAGGCAAGCTCGGCGTTCTCACGCTCCTTCGCAGAAAGGTTCTCCTGGACGGCCGCAAGATCCCCCTGCCCCGCGCTGCTGCCATCTCCTGTGCCACCGGGCTCGCCGCCCGTTGCGCTGGCGCCGGAAGGAGTCTTGTCGCCAGCAAGACGCAGGTAGGCCTGCTCGTCTGCTGTGGCTGGCGCTGCGCCAGAGGCAACCCCTACGTCGCTCGGCGGGGCCGGCGACTCCTGCGCCAACTGCGGCGCTCCGCCGTCCACACCGCCGGCATCGGCAGCGGCCATAACTGAAGACAGATCAGCAGGAACCCTGAGTACTACCCCCGCACGGAGGCGATCGATGTCTCCGTTGACAAAGGCTGCGGGATTATCGCGATGCAGCGCGTTCAGCATCTGCTGAACGGAGACGCCCGAAGGACGGGTCCGGCTCGCGATACTCCAGAGGGTGTCTCCGGAATGCACGTCGTAGCTGCCGCCACCACTCCAGGCGCCGCCTGCATCGGCCCGGGCCACACGCGCAGATCGGGCCGGGGCAGCCGCATTCGGGGCGCGCACGACCGGGGGCGGTTCTGGAGAGTAGGTAGGCAGATCGAGTAGCACCGTGTACTCGCGGAGCACGCGCCCGCTGGGCCAGCGCACCTCAATCAGAAAATCCAGATAAGGCTCGCGGACCGGTTGCTCGGTGCGGATCCGGACCACACCTTCGCCGGATATGCCTGACCTGACATCAAAGCGCATCTCGGTAAGCGAGTAGAGGCGATCTACGCCCGAGCGCTCGAAATCTGCGGCCGGTGCGAGCCGCACGATGATCTGATCCGGGTCCAGATCGCCCATGCCGCGCAGACGGATCTCGGCGTTGAGCGGCTGGTCCAACTGGGAATGGAGGGTGATCTCGCCCAAGCCAAGCGCCTGCGCGAATCCCGCGTTCAGTGCCGCCAGCGCGACAACAAGGGGGGTAAAACGTTTGCTGAACATCAGCAGCCCTGATATTTGAAGTTTCGGCGCCATCCTTGCACACGGACCGAAGGCCCGTACAGGGCCGGCGGACGACCCTGAGTATTGGCTACAAGAAGTCGCGTATCAAGGTTTCTGCGATCTGGATGCTGTTCAGGGCGGCTCCCTTGCGGAGGTTGTCGGACACCACCCAGAGGTCGAGGCCCCGCGGGTGGGAGATGTCCTCACGGATGCGTCCGACGAACACCGGATCCTTGCCGCTGGCATCACCCACCGGCGTGGGGTACCCGCCCGGCACCCGCTCGTCTATCACCACCACGCCGGGCGCTGCCATCAGCAATTCCCGGGCACGCTCGGCGCTGATCTTGTCGCGGGTCTCTATATGAATCGCCTCGGAGTGCCCGTAGAAGACCGGCACCCGCACGCAGGTGGGATTCACCTGGATCCGGTCGTCGCCCAGAATCTTGCGGGTCTCCCAGACCATTTTCATCTCTTCCTTGGTGTAGCCGTTGTCCTGGAAGGTATCGATCTGCGGGAGCACGTTGAAGGCGATCTGTCGGGGGTAGACCTTCGCCTCCGCAGGCCGCCCGTTCAACATGCTCGAGGTCTGGGCCACGAGCTCCTCGATGGCCTCCCTGCCCGTTCCCGAGACGGCCTGGTAAGTGGCTACGTTGATCCGCTCGATACCGACCGCGTCATGGATCGGCTTCAGAGCCACCACCATCTGGATGGTGCTGCAGTTGGGGTTGGCGATGATGTTGCGGTTCCGGTAGAGCGCGATGGCCTCGGGGTTTACCTCGGGTACCACCAGCGGGATATCCGCCTCGTAGCGGAATTGCGAGGTGTTGTCGATGACCACGCAGCCGGCTTCGCCAGCCTTGGGCGCGTAAATCGCAGAAACGCTGGCGCCGGGCGAGAACAACGCGATCTGGACCTTGCGGAAATCGAAATCGGCGAGGTTTTCGACCTCGAGTTCCTGGCGACCGAAGCTCACCGTGTTGCCGACCGAGCGCTCGCTCGCCAGGGCATAGACCTTGCCTACCGGGAATTTGCGTGCCGCGAGGATCTCCAGCATGCACTCGCCCACGGCTCCCGTTGCACCGACCACCGCCACGTCCCAGGTCTTTGTCATGACTGCTCTCTCCTCTGAATGCCCGATGGATCGAAGACGGATCTCAGCCAAGCGCGGCGCAAACCGCCTCGCCCATGGCTGTGGTGTCGGCAAGCTGCATGCCAGCCGTGTGTATATCAGCGGTACGCAAACCCGCATCGAGCACCTGCCCTACGGCAAGCTCGATGGCTGCAGCCGCCTCGCCCATGCCGGCGCTGTAGCGCAGCAGCATGGCGGCCGACAGGATCGCCGCCAGCGGATTGGCCTTGCCCTGGCCTGCGATATCCGGCGCCGAGCCGTGCACCGGCTCGTAGAGCCCCTTGCCATGCTCGTCCAGCGAGGCCGAGGGAAGCATGCCGATGGAACCGGTCAGCATCGCGGCGGCGTCGGAAAGAATGTCGCCGAAGAGGTTCCCCGTGACCACCACGTCAAACTGCCGGGGGGCCCGGACCAGTTGCATGGCCGCGTTATCGACATACATGTGGGTAAGTTCAACGTCCGGGTACGACGGCGCGAGCTCTTCCATCACCTCCCGCCAGAGCACCGTGACCTCAAGCACATTGGCCTTGTCGACCGAGCAGAGCCGGTGTCCACGCTTGCGGGCGGCCTCGAAAGCCACGCGCCCGATACGGCGGATCTCGGATTCGCTGTAGATGTCCGTGTTGAAACCCTCGCGCTCACCGTCGGCGCGGACACGGATGCCGCGTGGCTCACCGAAATAAATGCCTCCCGTCAGCTCACGCACGATCAGGATGTCGAGCCCGGCCACCACCTCTGGCTTGAGTGCCGAGGCTGCGGCCAGCTGAGGGTAAAGAATGGCGGGGCGCAGGTTTGCGAAAAGACCCAGCGCGGCACGGATGCCAAGCAGTCCCCGCTCGGGACGAAGCGATCGCTCGATCCCGTCCCAGCGCGGACCGCCGACGGCCCCCAGCAGGATTGCATCTGCACCGCGGGCGGCGGTGAGTGTCGTCTCGGGCAGCGGTACTCCATGCGCATCAATTGCCGCACCACCGATCAGGGCCTCCGAAAAAGACAGGCCCAGCCCGAAGCGACGGTCTGCGGCCTGCATCACGCGCAAGGCCTCGTGAGTGACCTCGGGACCGATACCGTCACCCGGTAAAGTCAATATTTTCATTGGCTTGTCTCGCTAAAGATAATCTATTTCTAGGTTGTTTGACGCGAGAGCCAAGGCCACTGCGCCAGATGGGCGGCCTCGAAAGACCGGATCTTATCGGCGTGCTCTAAGGTCAAATCGATGTCATCCAGACCATTCAGCAAGCAATGCTTGCGGAACGCGTCGACGTCGAACCGCACGCTCCAGCCATCGGGGCCTCGCACCTCCTGGGCTGGCAGATCGACCGTCAGCGCATAGCCCTCGCTGGATGCAACAGCGGAGAAAAGTGAATCTACAGTCTCCGCTTTAACGACAATCGGTAACAACCCGTTTTTAAAACAATTATTGTAAAAGATATCAGCGAAGCTGGGGGCGATGATGGCACGTATCCCGAAGTCTTCCAGCGCCCAGGGCGCATGTTCACGGCTCGATCCACAGCCGAAATTCTGCCTGGCGAGCAGGATGCTGGCACCCGCATAACGGGGGGTGTTCAGGACAAAATCCGGATTCAGTGGCCGGGCGCTGCAATCCTGATCAGGCTGGCCCTCGTCGAGGTAGCGCAGCGAATCGAAGAGATTGGGCCCGAAGCCCGCACGGCGAATCGACTTCAGGAACTGCTTGGGAATGATCAGATCGGTGTCGACGTTGGCACGATCGAGCGGAGCGACGAGACCGGTATGTACGGTAAAAGCTTGCATCTGTGACTCTCCCTCAACTCAGCATTTCACGGACGTCGACAAAATGACCGTGGACCGCCGCCGCGGCCGCCATGGCCGGGCTGACCAGGTGCGTGCGTCCGCCGAAACCCTGCCGGCCCTCGAAATTACGGTTCGAGGTGGAGGCGCAATGCTCGCCGGGGAGCAGCTTGTCGGCGTTCATGGCCAGACACATGGAGCATCCGGGCTCCCGCCACTCGAAGCCCGCCTCGGTGAAGATCCGGTCGAGACCTTCAGCCTCAGCCTGCGCTTTGACCTGCCCTGAGCCCGGAACCACCAGCACCTGCTTGACCGTGGCGGCCTTCTGACGCCCTCTCGCGACTGCTGCGGCAGCGCGAAGATCCTCGATCCGGGAGTTGGTGCAGGAGCCGATGAACACGCGATCGAGGCGGATCTCCGTGATGGGCATACCGGCTGCGAGCCCCATATAACTCAGCGCCCGCTCAACCCCGCCCCGCCGATCGGGATCCGTGATGGCGGCGGGATCCGGAACCCGGCCCGATACGCCAAGCACCATCTCGGGCGAATTACCCCAGCTGACCTGCGGCTCGATCGCCGACCCATCGAGGACAACCACACGGTCAAAGACCGCGCCCTCGTCACTGTGAAGATCGCGCCACACCGCCACCGCCTGCTCCCAGACCGCGCCCGTCGGCGCGAACTCACGTCCGTGCACATAATCGATGGTGGACTGATCGACGGCCACGAGCCCCGCACGCGCGCCAGCCTCGATCGCCATGTTGCAGACGGTCATGCGCCCTTCCATCGACAGGGCACGCATAGCCTCGCCACCGAATTCGATCGCAAAGCCGGTGCCGCCTGCCGTTCCGATCTGCCCGATCACGGCAAGCACAAGGTCCTTGGCGGTCACGCCGGCGCCGAGGCGCCCGTCCACCCGCACCAACATATTGTTCATCTTGCGGGTAACCAGACACTGCGTCGCCAGCACATGCTCGACCTCACTGGTGCCGATACCGTGGGCCAGACAACCCAGCGCACCGTGCGTGGAGGTATGTGAATCCCCGCACACCACTGTCATGCCGGGCAATACGGCGCCGGTTTCCGGCCCCACCACGTGAACGATGCCCTGGCGGCGGTCTGCAAGCGGGATCTCGTGGATCCCGAAGCGCTTGCAGTTGTCGTCCAGAGTCTGGAGCTGGATCCGCGAGACCTCGTCGCTCATCGCCGCGTAGCCACCCCGCCGCTCCAGCGGATCGGTGGAGACGTTGTGATCAGGGACCGCAAGATTGGCCGCCAGTCGCCAGGGAACACGACCCGCAAGCGCCAGCCCTTCGAAGGCCTGCGGTGAGGTCACTTCGTGGATCAGGTGGCGGTCGACGTAGATCAGCGCTGTGCCGTCGTCGCGCTGGTGCACCAGGTGGGCATCCCAGAGCTTGTCGTAGAGGGTGCGAGCCATGGGAATCTCCCCTGAAATCGATGTCCGCAGTGTAGGTAGGAAGGCATCAATAAAACAAATTCATGTTTTTCATATTTACCATTCCGTGCTGGAATTGATGATCACGCTCATGACCGGGATCCCCCATGGACACGCATGCCCTCCTCGCCTTCATTGCAGTTGCCGAGACAGGCTCGTTTTCGCTGGCGGCGGAGCGCCTGAATCTGACCCAGCCGGCCATTAGCAAACGCGTGGCAGCTCTCGAACTCCACCTGGGCGCGCGCCTCTTCGACCGTATAGGCCGTAGGGTAGATACCACCGAAGCCGGGCAGGCGCTGCTGCCGCGGGCTGGCCGGATCCTGCGCGAAATCGCCGACACGGAGCGCTCGCTGCGCGATCTGGACGGCAGCGTAGGCGGCAGGCTTGCCATTGGTACAAGCCATCACGTGGGACTCCACCGGCTGCCGCCCATACTCCGGCAGTACGCACGCGCCTATCCCGGTGTTGAACTGGAAATCCGCTTCATGGACTCCGAAAAGGCCCACGAGACGGTAGCCGCAGGCGGCCTTGAACTCGCGGTGGTGACACTCGATCCGCAAGGTGAGGACTCGCGCCTGCGCTCACGGCTGATCTGGGACGATCCGCTGTCGGTGATGGTCGCGCGGGACCATCCGCTCGCAGACCGCGGCAGCGTGGACGTTGACACCCTGGCCGCCTGGCCGGCCGTGCTGCCGGGGCCGGGGACCTATACCGGGCAGATCCTGCAGGGACTTTTCAGCGCGCGCGGCGCGCGGCTTCACGTGGGCATGTCAACCAATTACCTCGAGACCCTGCGCATGCTGGCAGGCATCGGGCTTGGCTGGTCGGTGCTCCCCGACACCATGCTCACGCCGGAACTGACACGGCTGGGGCTGGAGGGAGCGCGCATGCGGCGGGGGCTCGGGTACGTGCTGCACCAGGGGCGCAGCCTCGGCAATGCGGCGCAGGCCATGCTGAATCTGCTGGACGCCACGGCCGATGATCAGCACGCCCAGGCAGCCTCGGCGGCGCGCAACGCCTCCGGCGTGTCGACATCAGCCAGCACACCCTGATCATCCACATCGAGAAAGCGGCAGCGCGCTGACTCAGCGAGGACAAGCGCCCGGGCACCCGCCTCACCTTGCAAGGCGGAGAGCGCGGCAAAGACGCGATGCGGGAAGCCTACCGGATGTCCCGACTGCCCACGGTAACGGGGTACTACGATCTCCTCGCCCATAGCGGCGCGCACGGCGCGTACCGTCCCCGGGGAAATAAAGGGCATGTCGGCGAGCCCCACAAGGCAGCCACTCCAGGCCGGCGCCGCGCGGATCGCTTCGGCCAGCGATGAGCCCATGCCTGCCGCCGAGTCGCGGGCGCGGAAGATCCTCACACCGGGGAACCAGGCAGCAAAGGCGCCGGGCTCGTCCGCCGCGCCGATCACGAGGACGAGTTCATCCACCGCCGGAGCAAACGCGGCGACCGCACGGTCCAGAACGGTTTCGCCGCTGGCTAGACGCGCCATGCGCTTGTCAGAGCCAAATCGCCGCGAGCGACCGGCAGCGAGCAGTACCCCGCCAATGCGCACGGTCATCAGGGCGCGCCCGCGCCGGCACGCCGCAACTGGATCAACTCGGCGAGGATGGCGATGGCTATCTCCAGCGGCTGCTTGCTGCCAATGGGCATGCCCACGGGTGCATGGAGCCGTGCGATCTCCGCATCGCTCAGATCGAGTTCGCGCAGGCGCTCACGCCGCTTGGCGGATGTACGAGGCGAGCCGAGCGCACCCACGTAGAACGCATCGGTCGTCAGGGCCTCCATGAGCGCCATGTCATCGATGCGCGGGTCGTGGGTCAGGGTGATCACCGCAGTGTGGCGATCGACACCAGCGGCCCGGATGAAATCATCGGGCATGCCACAGACCAGTTCCAGCTCGGGTCCCCGCCAGGCATCGATCGCCTGGCGACGCGGATCGCAGACGACGACGCGGTAATCAAGCATGCTGGCT
>CAJADV010000367.1 GCA_903938575.1 uncultured Gammaproteobacteria bacterium | reverse complement strand
TTACCTCTGCCACGAGGACAAGAGGGAGCATTCATCCAGTAGCCCGGACAAACACCCAAAACTCGGCTCAACGCAAGAATAACTGTATACAAATGAATCTATACAGGTCACTTGTGCTGATGTTTCCTTCGCCTGAAACAACTTTCCAACACAAGCGCCCACACAAATTGCTTGATCGTTTGTTCTTAAACAACTGCGATGCCGCTAGGGCTTCGCTACCTTTCAGGGTTACCCCCGTCAGGGAAGGCGCATTATACGGATCGAGTTCGATGCCACAAGGTCTTCGAGCACCGGTTGCACGGTAGTATTCCATGCCGTCAAAGAGCGCTTTTCCTTGACACGGAGAGCCAGCGGAGCGGGGTTGAAAAGCACGCCCGCGTGCGGCCAACCGTCAGGGCGCAGCGCGGCGCGTGATCCGCTCCCAGCTGAGCTGCCCCGGGCCTGACAATGCATACGCTACGGCCATAAAAAGAAGGACTCGGGGAGGATCGACCGTCACCAGCCCGATCAGGAGCACGAGCATGAGGATGATCACAAAGGGAACGCGTCGCTTGAGATCGAACTTCTTGAAGCTCAGGTAGCGGAAGTTGCTGACCATCAGGAGCCCTGCAAGTGCAGTCAGCAGAGCTGCAAAGAAGGACACGACGCCGGGAAGGTCCTTGCCTGTAAAACCCAGATCGGAGGCGGACCACACCAGCGAGGCAAGCAGGGCCGCGGCAGCAGGGCTCGCCAACCCACGGAAGTAATTGTTGTCGACGGTACCCACTTGGGTATTGAAGCGCGCAAGGCGCAACGCCGCACCGGCTACATATATAAACGCCGCAGCCCAGCCGATCTTGCCCATTCCCGAGAGAGCCCATGAAAAGCTCACCAAGGCGGGTGCAACACCGAATGACACCATGTCAGAGAGGCTGTCGTACTGCACGCCGAACGCGCTCTCGGTGCCCGTAAGGCGCGCCACTCGCCCATCGAGCCCATCGAAAAACATGGCCACGAAGATCGCGATCGAAGCCGACTCAAACTCACCGTTCATCCCGTGGACGATCGCATAGAAGCCCGCAAACAGGGCTCCTGTAGTCAACAGGTTTGGAAGCAGGAAGATCCCTCGCCGACGCACTTTCTGCCCGGCCTCTGTGAGCTCTTCCTCCTCATGCTCATCAACCGGCAAACCGAGGTCCACGCGGTCTTGCATGTCGCCATTGTTGGGCTCGTTATCTGGCACGAATTACTCCACGTCGTAGCGGGAGAACAATATAAGCCAGCCGGCGGCGGACTGTCAGCCGCAACGCCAGTTAAGGTATCTGTGCACCGACGAAAGGCTTCACGAATGCGTTGTGAAGTCGAAAGTGCAGAGTATCGGGGCGCTTCGCGCGAACAGAGCGCAGACTAGCGCCGCTTTCAGGAACAGAGGCAGCAGGCTGATGCCCCTTGAATGCGCAAGATATCTCTTCATGCAACGGGCGACAGCCTTTAAAATACGGTCTGACACCAACTCGCCATCCATCCCGGGGAACTGCCATGGGCGCCAACTATTTCAACTCACTCACCCTCCGCCAGCAGCTCGCACAACTGGGCCGTTGCCGGTTCATGGACCGTGCAGAGTTTGCGCACGGCACAGAGCGCCTGAAGGACGCCAAAGTCGTCATCGTCGGCTGTGGGGCGCAAGGTCTCAACCAGGGCCTCAACATGCGCGACAGCGGCCTGGACGTGAGCTATGCACTGCGTGCTTCGGCCATTGCCGAGAAGCGCCAGTCATGGAAGAACGCCACTGAAAATGGTTTCCGGGTGGGCACCTACGCAGAACTCATCCCCACCGCAGATCTGGTCTGCAACCTAACCCCGGACAAACAACACGGCTCGGTAGTAGCCGACATCATGCCGCTGATGAAACAGTCCGCCTGCCTCGCCTATTCACACGGCTTCAACATTGTTGAGGAAGGCGAGCAGATCCGCGCTGACATCACCGTCGTGATGGTCGCGCCCAAGTGCCCTGGCACCGAAGTTCGCGAGGAATACAAGCGCGGCTTCGGCGTGCCGACGTTGATCGCAGTGCACCCCGAGAACGATCCCCGCGGCGACGGACTGGAGATCGCAAAGGCCTATGCGGCCGCTACCGGCGGGCACCGTGCAGGCGTGCTCGAGTCCTCGTTCATCGCCGAGGTGAAATCCGACCTCATGGGCGAGCAAACGATCCTCTGCGGCATGCTGCAGACAGGCTCGCTGCTGTGCTTTGACAAGATGGTAGAAAAAGGCGTCGCGCCAGGGTATGCGGCAAGACTGATGCAGCATGGCTGGGAAGTGGTCACCGAGGCGCTCAAGCATGGCGGCATCACCAACATGATGGATCGCCTCTCGAACCCCGCGAAAATCGAGGCCTTCCGCCTGGCGGAACAACTGAAAGAAATCCTGCGACCTCTCTTCTGCAAACACATGGACGACATCATGAGCGGCGAGTTCTCCCGCGACATGATGAAAGACTGGGCCGACGATGACCGCAAGCTGCTGGGTTGGCGGGAAGACACCGGCCGCAGCGCCTTCGAGACCACGCCCTCCGACGCCTCGGCAACCATCACCGAGCAGGAGTTCTTCGATCACGGCATCCTGATGGCGGCAATGGTGAAGGCAGGTGTGGAGCTTGCCTTCGAAACCATGACCGCCACCGGCATCATCGACGAGTCGGCCTATTACGAGTCACTCCACGAGACGCCCCTGATCGCAAACCTCATCGCCCGCAAGAAACTCTACGAGATGAACAAGGTAATCTCGGATACCGCCGAGTACGGGTGCTATCTGTTCGCTCACGCAGCCGTGCCCATGCTGCAGGACTTCATGCGCGACATCGATACAGATGTGATCGGGCGCGGTCTGGCGGGTGACGCCGGCGTGGATAACCAGGAGCTGATTGCCGTGAACGCTGCAATTCGCAACCATCCGGTGGAGACGATCGGCCGGGAGCTACGCTCCTACATGACGGCTATGAAGCGCATCCTCTGATGCGCCTCTGAGCTTGCCTGCCCCATGGACAGGCAAAACCGGTATCACGCACGCCCGGCCTAGAGCCGGGCGTCGCGTTTCAGGGGCTGAGCACGCGGTCGCCGCGGGAGATGCCAGAGACCCCGCTTCGCACAACCTCGAGGATCACCGCATCACCAACGGCCTGAATGAAGGCGTCAAGCTTCTGCTGGGTGCCGGTGAGCATGATGGTGTAGAGCGAACTCGTAACGTCGACGATCTGCCCCCGGAAGATATCGGCCGAGCGCTTGAGCTCCTCCCGCTGGGCTCCGGTGGCCCGCACTTTGATCAGCATCAGCTCCCGCTCGATGTGCGCTCCCTCGGTCAAGTCACAGAGCTTCACGACGTCGATCATCTTGTTCAACTGCTTGGTGATCTGCTCGATCACACGCTCATCGCCCGACGTGGTAAGCGTCAGTCGCGAGAGCGTGGGGTCCTCCGTGGGGGCGACATTCAGCGTCTCAATGTTGTAGCCACGCTGCGAGAACAAGCCCACCACCCGGGAGAGTGCACCGGGCTCGTTTTCCATCAGGAGAGAAATGATCCGGCGCATTTCAGGTCTTCTCCGTCTTGCTGAGCCACATGTCGCACATAGCGCCGTTGGGCGCGATATGCATCGGATAAACGTGCTCGTGGGGATCCACCACGATATCGAGGAACACCAGCCTGTCCTTCATGGCGAATGCTTTCTCCAAGGCTGGCCGCAGGTCTTCCTTGCGCTCGATGCGCATGCCCACGTGTCCGTAGGCTTCGGCGAGTTTCACGAAATCAGGCAGCGAATCGGCATAGGCGCTGTGAGAGTAGCGCCCGGAGTACTGCATGTCCTGCCACTGCTTGACCATGCCCAGATAGCCGTTATTCAGGTTGATGATCTTGACCGGCAGGCCGTAGTGCTTGCAGGTCGAGAGTTCCTGGATGCACATCTGGATACTGCCCTCTCCGGTCACGCAGGCGACGTCTGCGTCCGGGAAGGCGAGCTTCACGCCCAACGCAGCAGGCAGGCCGAAGCCCATGGTCCCGAGGCCTCCGGAGTTGATCCACCGGCGCGGCTCGTCGAAGAGGTAGTACTGCGCCGCGAACATCTGGTGCTGGCCGACATCCGAGGTCACGTAGGCGTCGCCGCGGGTGACCTCCCAGAGCTGGCGGATCACGTCCTCCGGCATGATGTACGGCCCATTCGTGTCGTAGCGGGGGGCCGTATAGATGCCATGGGCCTCACGCCATGCATTGATACGCAACCACCAGTCCGCGATCGCGGCACGGTCAGGCTCACCGGCACCGGCCCTGCGCATCTCCTCGATTTGCCCGATCATGTCGTTCAGTACCGTGTCGACCGGGCCCGTAATGGGGATATCGGCCCGCACGGTCTTCGATATCGAGGTCGGATCGACATCGATATGGATGATCTTTGCCTCAGGACAGAACTTCGAGGGAGTGTTGGTAACACGGTCATCGAAGCGCGCGCCAATCGCGATGATCACGTCCGCGTTGTGCATGGCCATGTTGGCCTCGTAGGTGCCGTGCATGCCAAGCATGCCCACGAACTGGCGGTCGGTGCCGGGAAAGGCGCCAAGACCCATCAGCGTGTTCGTGACCGGGTAATCGAGCATGCGAGCGAATCGTCGCAACTGGGTGGAGGCATTACCCAGGATCACGCCGCCACCGCTGTAGATCACGGGCCGCTTGGCCGCAAGCAACAGTTGCACGGCCTTGCGGATCTGCCCCGAGTGCCCGCGCGTGACCGGGTTGTAGGAACGCAGGCGCACCTTCTCCGGGTAGACGTAATCGAATTTGTCGACTGGGTTCGTGACGTCCTTCGGAATATCGACGACCACGGGACCCGGTCGGCCGGTGGTGGCGATATGAAACGCCTTGCGGATGATCGACGGGATCTGCTCGGCGCGCTGCACCATGAAACTGTGCTTAACGATCGGCCGGGAGATGCCGACCATATCGGTCTCCTGAAAGGCGTCCTCGCCGATCCTGTCGCGGGGCACCTGCCCGGAGATCACCACCATCGGGATGGAATCCATATAAGCGGTGGCAATGCCGGTCACGGCGTTGGTGGCACCTGGGCCGGAGGTCACCAGCACCACGCCAGGCTTGCCAGTAGCGCGCGCATAGCCGTCTGCGGCGTGAGTGGCACCCTGCTCATGACGCACCAGTATGTGGGTCATATCACCCGCATGCTTGAAGAGTGCGTCATAAATATGAAGCACCGCACCACCCGGATAACCGAAGACGTATTCGACGCCTTCGTCCTTGAGGGCCTGAACCACCATCTCACCGCCAGACAATTTGACCACGAAGACTCCTCCACACATGACGGGGCCGGATCCTGCGGGTCGCGAAACGACAACACGCCACAGTTGACCGCTCAGCGATGCCAACGCCGTGCTCGGTCAGACTGCCGGTTCCAGACTTGAAAACCCCGCGAGCCCTGCGAGAAAACGCAGCGCCCATAACCAGGGGAAAAAACATTTCTCTGTGAACGGGTGGGAAGGCGCGGTTTACGCCTTCCGAACTGCCGCCTGCGACCGGCAAGTCGCTGGGGAAGCCCCGAAGTGCCTAGTTTTCTGGACGTGATGAGCCCAAGTCAACCGCTAATTATGTGGCTCTTTACGCAAGGCGGACGGGCGGACCGCGACTCCGGGAAGTCTGATGCCCACAGCTGAACCAAGGCTATACTCTGATCACTACCCTCGCAGGCACCAGAGTTCCCAGATGAAGAAGCCCGCGGCCTTGGCGACTTTTGCGTTGGTGTCGTTGCTTGCGAGCTTCGCGGCCCTCGCCGACCAGACGGTCTACAAGTGGAACGATGCGCAAGGGCGCTTGCACTACACGCAGCGGCCGCCTGCGGGCATCGCGTCGGAAGCCATCGTGGTGCGGCATGGATACTCCACACCGGACGCATCAGCCCGGGAGCAGACCCCCGATGAACTGCAGGCTGCGGACAAGGCGGAACGCTGCCAGATTGCGAGCAAAAACCTGGAGATGCTCTCCGAGGCTGGCGCCGTGAAACGCCGCGACCAGTACGGGCAGGACCACACGCTTAGCGCAGAGGAGAAAGCCGCCGAACGCGAGAGCGCCCAAGCGGCCGTGGACCAGAACTGCCCTCCCCCGACTTGAGCCTACCCGGAACTCAGGACGGCTTGGTGAAGCTGAGCTCGCCCGAACCACCGACATCCACCACGACGGTATCCCCGGGGCCGAACCGCCCACCGAGAATTTGCTGCGCGAGCGGGTTTTCGATCCGCTGCTGGATGGCGCGCTTCAGCGGCCTTGCACCGTAAACCGGGTCGAAACCTGCGTCGGCCAGCAGCCCCACCGCCTCATCGGTTACGTGCAGCTTCATCTCGCGCTCCTCGAGGCGCTTGCGCAGCAGCTCAAGCTGGATGCTCGCGATGTGGCGGATCTGGGAGGCCTGCAGCGGGTGAAACACCACCGTCTCGTCAATCCGGTTGATGAACTCCGGCCGGAAGTAGCGCGCCACAACCTCCAGCACCTCGGCTTTCATCTGCGCGTAGTTCGCTTCGCCCGCCAGTTCCTGGATACGGTCTGACCCGAGGTTGGAGGTCATCACGATCACGGTATTACGAAAATCAACGGTGCGCCCGTGACCATCGGTCAGGCGCCCGTCCTCGAGCACCTGAAGAAGTATGTTGAAGACGTCCGGGTGCGCTTTCTCCACCTCGTCGAGCAACAGCAGTGAATACGGCCGGCGACGCACCGCCTCGGTGAGATGCCCGCCCTCCTCGTAGCCGATATAGCCGGGCGGCGCGCCGATCAGCCGGGCAACGGAATGCTTCTCCATGAACTCCGACATGTCGATGCGAACCAGCGATTCCTGGCTGTCGAAGAGAAATTCAGAGAGCGCCTTGCAGAGCTCCGTCTTGCCGACGCCGGTGGGCCCGAGGAACAGGAATGAACCGTTCGGACGCATCGGATCGGACAGTCCAGCCCGACTGCGACGCACGGCATTGGAAACGGCGATGATCGCCTCGTCCTGCCCGACCACGCGACGGTGCAGATCGTCCTCCATGCGGAGGAGCTTTTCACGCTCGCCCTCGAGCATCTTCGAGACCGGGATGCCGGTCCACTTGGACACCACCTCGGCAATCTCCTCCTCGGTGACCTTGTTGCGCAGCAACTGCATACGGCCCGCATCGAGATCATCGGCGGCAGCGAGTCGCTTCTCCAACGTGGGAATCACGCCGTACTGGAGTTCGGACATCCGCCCGAGGTCCCCTGCGCGGCGCGCATTCTCCATGTCCAGACGTGCCTGCTCGATCTCGGACTTGACCTGATGCGCACCCTGCACCGAGGCCTTCTCCGACTTCCAGATCTCATCAAGGCTGGCGTACTCGCGCTCGAGCTCGCCGATTTCTTCCTCGATCTTCCCGAGCCGCGCGCGCGCGGATGCATCGTTGTCCTTGCGCACCGCCTCGCGCTCGATCTTCAGCTGTATCAAGCGACGGTCGAGGCGGTCGAGTGACTCCGGCTTGGAGTCGATCTCCATGCGGATACGGCTCGCCGCCTCGTCGATCAGGTCAATGGCCTTGTCGGGCAACTGACGATCGGTGATGTAGCGCTGCGAGAGATGCGCAGCAGCAACGATGGCCGAGTCCGTGATCGTCACGCCGTGATGCACTTCGTAGCGCTCACGCAGCCCCCGCAGGATGGCAACGGTGTCTTCAACAGAGGGCTCATCGACCAGCACCTTCTGGAAGCGTCGCTCAAGCGCAGCGTCTTTCTCGATGTTCTCGCGGTACTCGTTCAGCGTGGTGGCGCCCACGCAATGCAGATCCCCGCGCGCGAGCGCCGGTTTCAGCATGTTTCCCGCATCCATGGCTCCCTCGGCCTTGCCCGCACCGACCATCGTATGCAGCTCATCCACGAAGAGAATGATGCGCCCTTCCTCGCGCGCGATTTCCTTCAGCACGGATTTCAGCCGCTCCTCGAAATCACCGCGATACTTGGCACCGGCGAGGAGGGCTCCAAGATCGAGCGACAGCAAGCGTTTGTTTTTGAGTCCCTCGGGTACCTCGCCGTTCACGATGCGCTGCGCAAGACCTTCGACGATCGCCGTCTTGCCCACACCGGGCTCGCCGATCAGAACGGGGTTGTTCTTCGTGCGGCGCTGCAACACCTGGATGGTCCGGCGGATTTCCTCGTCACGCCCGATCACCGGATCAAGCTTGCCTGCGGCAGCGCGCTCGGTGAGATCCATGGTGTATTTCTCGAGTGCCTGGCGGCTTCCCTCGGCCTCCGCATCCTGTACGGATTCGCCACCACGCACACCCTCGATGGCCTGCTCGAGCGCCTTTTTCGAGAGTCCTGCCGCACGCAGCAGGTCGCCCGTCTCGCCTTTTTCATCCAGCGCGGCAAGCAGTACCAGCTCGCTGGAAATGAACTTGTCCTTGCGCGTCTGGGACAGCTTGTCGGCTACGTTCAGCAACTTCACGAGCTCGTTGGACAGATGCACCTCGCCGGCCACACCCTCGACGCGCGGTTGCCGTGACAGCAGATCGTCAAGCTTCGCCCCGAGCAGCCGTGCATCGACCCCACACTTCACGAGCAACGGCCGTACCGTGCCTCCTTGCTGCGCGATCAACGCCACGAGCAGATGAGCAGGCAGGATGAAATTGTGGTCGCGCCCCAGCGCGGCCGACTGCGCGTCGCCCAGAGCTGATTGCAGCTGGTTGGTGAAACGATCGATACGCATGGGCATTTCCCCCGGTTGGTTACCCACTATGTGGGGTCCGGAGGCCTGCGCTTCAAGTCAAAGGCTGTTTAGCTTGCTCTGGATCAATCCACGCGAGCGTCGCCATACGCCCCGTGACGCCATCGCGCCGGTAGGAGAAGAACAGATCCCGCTCGGTGACGGTACAGCGTCCGCCACCGGAGATGTCCTGCACCCCCAGTGCCTGCAGGAAGATTCTTGCCAGCGCATAGATATCCGCGAGAAATTTTCCAGGCTGTTGCGCAAGGGCCACGAAAGCTGTGTCTATATGACTGTGCCAGACAGCGTCCTGCGCCGCGAGAAAGGCCTCTCTGACCTCGGCACCCACCTCGAAGACGGCCGGGCCTATCGCTGGCCCCAGCCATGCGCGGATCCGCTGCGGCGGCGCTGCAAATCGCGCCACGCTGGAAGAAAGCACACCGCCTGCAAGTCCGCGCCAACCGCAATGGGCCACAGCAAGCTCTGAACCGTCCGCCGCGGCCAACACAACCGGCAGACAGTCAGCAGTGAGCACCGCGCAAACAATGCCAGCCTCATCCGTCCAGGCCGCATCGGCCTCACGGATCACGCCGTCATCGCGGGCGTCGACGATCTCGATGCCGTGCACCTGATGCAGCCACTGCGGCTGTCGGGGAAGACCGAGCACCCGAGCCAGACGCTCGCGGTTTTGCAGCACCACGGCAGGGTCATCGCCCACGTGATCGCCGAGATTCAGCGAGGAAAACGGCACTGCGCTCAGACCGCCACCGCGCTGGGTGACGACCACCCGGATTCCCGGAGGCGCCACCCAGTCGGCCTCGATCAGGAACGACTCAGGGGACATCACCGCCCTCGTCACGATCGGCGCGTAGCGTTGCCAACAGGGCTTCCATGTCCTCGGGCATCGGCGCCTCGAATGCCACGGTCTCGCCGCTGCCCGGATGCACGAAGCTGAGGCGGAAGGCATGCAGTGCCTGACGTCCGAAGCCGCGCAGGCAAGCCGTGAGTTCAGGGGTCGGGTGCTTCGGCAGCCGCACGCGGCCCCCGTAGGCCGGGTCGCCCGTCACCGGGAAACCGGCCTCCGCAAGGTGAACGCGAATCTGGTGTGTCCGGCCGGTCTCGAGCTGTACCTGCAGCAAGGCATGGGCGCGGTAGCGCTCCAGTACACGGTAGTGGGTCACGGCCTCGCGACCGCCCGCCTCCAGCACAGCCATGCGCTGGCGATCGCGCGGATGGCGGCCAAGGGGCCTGTCGATCGTGCGCCCGCTGATGGGAACCCCGTTCACGATGGCGCGGTACTCACGGCTGACGTCGTGGCGCTGCATCGCGGCAACCAGCACGGTCTGGGCTGCCAGCGTCCGGGCGACCACCAGCAGTCCGGTGGTGTCGCGGTCGAGGCGGTGCACGATGCCGGCGCGGGGCACTTGCGCCAGCTCGGGGTAGCGGGCCAGCAATCCATTCAAGAGTGTGTCGTCGGCATGGCCCGCGGCAGGATGCACCACCAGCCCCGTCGGCTTGTCGATGACGAGGATATCCGCATCCTCGTGAATGATGCGCAGCGCCATCTCGACCGGCTGCCAGTCACCCTCAGGCTCCACCTCGGCATCGAGCCGCAGGCGCTCGCCCTCACGCACCGGTTCGCGCGGGGCCCGGGTGGCATGGTCCACCGTCAGGCGACCGTCGCGAATCCAGCGCTGCAAACGGGAGCGGGAAAAATCGGGGAATAACTCGGCTGCAGCCTGGTCCAGACGGCGGCCAGCGACCGCGGGGGTGACCTCGCTCTCACGCTGGATCCTGATGCTCATGTGTACTCGGGGAGATTTGCCGCAGCTGCGGCCGTGGGAGTTGTCGAGCGGGGGAGTCTAGCATGCAGCCAAGCGCGGCCTTGGGGACGGACCGGCGCTGTGGTTAAATACGGCGGCTTCAGGTCAAGCAGTCCAGCGGATCCCCCGAATGCTCCCGAAACGTCTGATCGCTCTCATGCTCTCCGGGCTGCTTCTGGCAGGCTGTTCCTGGTTCAAGGGCGACGATGACGAAGTCCCGCCGGATCAGGGCGAACGCGCCCTCTACGACACCGCCCAGAAAAACCTGCGCGCCTCGAACTACGACCTCGGCATCAAGAACCTGCAATTGCTAGAGGCCCGCTACCCCTTCGGCCCTTACGCCGAGCAGGCGCAGCTCGAACTGATCTACGCCTACTTCCGCAATTACGACCACGAGGAAGCGGTGGCCGCAGCGGATCGCTTTATCCGCCTGCACCCGCAACACCCCAGCACCGACTACGCCTACTACATGAAGGGCCTGTCGTCCTTCACCGAGGCCGAGGGCCTGCTGGAGCGCTTCCTTCCTACAGACCGCACGCAACGTGACCCCGGCCCGGCACGCCAGTCGTTCGCGGACTTCTCGCAGCTGCTGTCACGCTACCCCGGTTCCGAATACGCTCCCGACGCCCGCGCGCGCATGGTGCATCTGCGCAACCTGCTGGCACGCCATGAGATCAACGTCGCCAATTACTACTTCAAGCGCCGCGCGTATGTGGCAGCGCTGAACCGCGGGCGCTATGTGGTGGAGAGCTTTCAGGAAACACCTGCCGTGCCCGATGGCCTGGCGGTGATGGCACAGGCCTATCTGATCCTCGGCATGGACGATCTGGCCCAGAACGCCGTGGCGACTCTGAAAAAGAGTTACCCCGACCATCCTTCGCTCGACAAGAGCGGCAACTTCATTCCGCAGCGCTTCTCCGGCGACGGCGGGCGCTCGTGGAAAAATCTGGTCTCCCTCGGCTTTGTAGACAAGACCGAGCCGCCGCATTTCGACAGCCGGGCCATCTACGAAAAGCTCAGATAAGCCTCAGTCTCCGGCCTTCCAGCCAGAGGTGATCGGATAGCGCCGGTCCCTCCCGAAGGCGCGCTCCGTAACACGCGCGCCCACAGGTGCCTGACGGCGCTTGTACTCGTTCAGATCCACCAGCCGGATCACGCGCGCCACAGTTTCCGCATCGAAGCCATCCGCCACGATGGCGTTGGCGCTCATGTCGCGCTCGACATAGCGCTCGAGTATCTGGTCGAGGATCGCATACGGCGGCAGGTTGTCTTCGTCTTTCTGGTCGGGGGCCAGTTCCGCGGACGGCGGACGGCTTATTACCCGCTCGGGGATTACCGCAGCCAGCGTGTTGCGGTAGCGCGCCAGCTCGAACACCAACGTCTTGGGGACATCTTTCAGCACATCGAAGCCGCCGGCCATATCACCGTAGAGCGTGGAATACCCCACGGCCATCTCGCTCTTGTTGCCGGTGGTGAGCACCAGCAGCCCCTTCTTGTTCGATAACGCCATCAGCAACACGCCGCGACAGCGCGCCTGCAGGTTCTGTTCGGTCGTATCCGCCGAGAGGCCGGCAAACTGAACGCCAAGGGCAGCCATGAACGCCTCGTACATCGGCTCGATCGAGATCACATCAAAACGCACACCGAGCGCCGTTGCCTCGGACTCGGCATCCTCGATGCTTATGGCAGCGGTGTAGCGGAAGGGCATCATCACCGCCTCTACCTGCGCCGGACCCAGTGCATCGACCGCCACTGCGAGCGTGAGGGCGGAATCGATGCCGCCCGAGAGCCCCAGCACCACGCCCTTGAATCCGTTCTTCCGGACGTAATCGCGCACGCCTATGACCAGGGCTCCGTAGACCAGGGCGTGGTGATCGGGCTCCGGCTCGACGTGCCCGTCGAGTGCGAGCTGGCCATCGCTTCGTCGCGACACCCGAACCGGGTAGAGCCCCTCCTCGAAATGGGGGGCGCGGGCGGCGAGTCTCCCATCGGCGTCAACGGCGATGGAGCCGCCATCGAAAACGAGTTCATCCTGGCCACCGACGAGGTTGGCATAGACCACCGCCACCCCGCACGCCTGCGCCTGGGCGCTGACGACCGCAAGGCGATGCCGGTGTTTACCCGCGTGATAGGGCGAGGCGTTGATGTTCAGCAGCAACTCGGCGCCTGCGGCCACCGCAAGCTCCACCGGACGCGCGTGCCAGATATCCTCGCAGATCGTGATGCCCACGCGCAGGTCACCGATCGTGACCACACAGGGCGTGTCGCCAGCCGTGAAATAGCGTTTCTCATCGAACACCTGGTAGTTGGGCAGCTCCATCTTGGCGTACTCGGCCACCAACCGCCCTTCGTGGAAGAGGCCCGCCACATTCTCCAGGCCGCGGGCTCCCGGACGCGGATAGCCCAGCAACACCCAGGCCGGCGGCAGTTCGGCCCGCAGTGCGGCCAAGGCACGCTCGATTCGGGGCCCGATACTGGCACGCAGTAGAAGGTCTTCGGGCGGGTAGCCCGTCAGCATCAACTCGGGGAACACCACCACATCGGCGCCGAGCGTCTCCACAGCGCGCCAACTCGTGCGGATCACCATCGCCGTGTTGCCGTCGATATCGCCGACCAGCGGATTTACCTGGGCCATGACCACGCAGAGTTGCGACATCGTGAGCTGATCCTCGGGCCGGTGTAGGGAGGCATTGTCCCGTATACGCACCATCGCAAGCAAAAGAGCGGCAGGCGCCGAGGTTCACTTCGCGGCCCCGCAGGACTAGGCTAGGGGCGTCACCCGGCACAATGAGCTCCAATGCCCCTGTTCAGACTGATTTTCCTGCTGCTCATAGGCTTTATCGCATGGAAAGCCTACCGCCTGTTCCTGACACGGGGCGCGCGGCAACCGCCCACGCCACCACTGCAGGACATGGTGCGCTGCACTGTCTGCGATATCCATGTCCCGGCGGCCTCTGCCGTGCGATGCGAGGGCAAGAGCTTCTGCAACGAAGCGCACCGCCGGGAGTTCCTGGCGCGCAGCGGAATGGAATAGGCTCGGATGGCGAAGTCTGCCGCGCGCGAACCCGACAGCAGCTACGGCCTGCTCCGCGTCTACAGCTATTACCGCGCCACGCTCGCGCTGGTGCTGATTCTGATGTACGTGCTGCTGCGCCGCAGCGAGACCGCGGACCTGCTGCAGCCCGCGCTGTATCTGGGCACGGCGCTGTGCTATGCGCTGATCACGATCGGCAGCCTGTTCCACGTATTGGCGTCACCACGGACACCCAAACCGCGCGAGCTCTTTGCCATGCTGGTGATCGACATCACCGCCCAGGTGCTGATCACGCATGCGAGCGGTGGCATCAGCGGCGGCTTCGCGGTGCTGCTGATGGTCACCGTGGGAGCCGCCGCGATATTCGTGCCCGGCCAGATCGCCACCCTTGTTGCCGCGGTAGCAAGCCTTGCCGTGCTCAGCGAGTCCTTGTACCTGGTGATCCGCCATGACGCCGCCATCGGCGAGGTGTTTTCCGCGGGCGTGCTCGGGGTGTTGCTCTTCGCCAGCTCGCTGCTCGTGCAACGCCTGGCGATCCGGCTCGAGCGCAGCCAGTCGCTGGCCGCCGCAAAGGCGCGGGAAGTGATCGAGCTCCAGCAGCTCAACCAACTGATCGTGCAGCGGATGCAGACGGGGATACTGCTGGTGGATGCCGGCAACCGCGTACGCGTCAGCAACCACGCAGCAGCGCGCCTGCTGGGCACCAGCGAGCGCGAGCTGGCCCGCGAAGGCAATTCCCTGCCAACGGCGATCATCGGGGCACTGGAAACCTGGCGGCGCAATCCCTCGCGCTTGCTGGCGCCTTTCAAGCTGCGCGAGGATGGCCCGCAGGTGCAATTCTCCTTCGCCCGCATGGAGTCGGCGTCCGGCGACACAACGCTCGTATTCGCAGAGGATTTCTCGCGGATCGCGCAGCAGGCGCAGCAACTGAAGCTAGCCTCGCTCGGGCGGCTGACGGCCAGCATTGCCCACGAGATACGCAACCCTCTCGGTTCGATCAGTCACGCGGCGCAACTGCTGCGTGAGTCAACGGAACTTCCCGCCGACGACCACCGACTAGTGGAAATTGTGATCGGCAATGCGCGGCGCACCAACGACGTGATCGAGAGCGTGCTGACGCTGTCGCGCGGACAACAGCCACGCCCTGAGCGCCTGCTGCTTGCTGATTGGCTGGCGAGCTTCGCGACCGAGCTGCGCCAACGCGCCCCTGAGGCAGGCATCGACCTTCGCATTGCTGAGCGCGCAGTACAGTCGGAGGTCAGCGTGGATCCGGTTCACCTGCGGCAGGTGCTGCAGAACCTGGCCGAGAACGGTCTGCGCTACAGCTTGCGCGCCACCGGCGAACCCTCGCTGGTATTGCAGCTGGACGTGGATCAGCAGACCGGGCTGCCAATCCTCGACTTGATCGATCAGGGGCACGGGATACCCGAAGCAGATGCCGAGCGCGTTTTCGAGCCCTTTTTCACCACCGAAGCAACCGGCACCGGCCTCGGCCTGTACCTCTCGCGGGAACTCTGCGAAGCTGGCCAGATACGGCTCGAGTACCTCCGCGCGGCTGATGCAGGGGCTTGCTTCCGGCTGAGCTTCCCGCATCCCGCGCGCCGGACAATTCACGCCACGCCGGAATGAACGCCGCAGAGCAGAGCAAGGAGTCCTGATAACCCCGATGAGCAGTCCCTCGGTACTCATCGTCGACGACGAGCCCGATATCCGCGAACTCCTCGCGATGACCATCCGCCGCATGGGCTTCGAGGCGCTGTGCGCCGAAGACCTTGCCGGCGCGCGGCGCCAGCTAGACAAACGCAGCGTCGATTTCTGCCTCACCGACATGAAACTGCCCGATGGCACGGGACTCGAGCTGATCGCCTGGCTGCAGTCTCGCGTCGATCCGCCGCCGGTGGCCGTCATCACCGCCTTTGGCAGCGTCGATCTTGCGATCGAATCAATGAAGGCAGGCGCCTTCGATTTCCTCACCAAGCCCATCGATCTCGAGCGCCTGCGCACGCTGGTAAAAAACGCCTTGCGCATCGGGGATGCGGCGGCAAGGCCGCAGGATACGCCGCAGACCCGGCTGCTCGGAGACGCTGCTCCGGTACAACACCTGCGCGAGCAGATCCTGAAGCTCTCCAGAAGTCAGGCGCCGGTGTATGTCAGTGGCGAATCAGGCAGCGGCAAGGAACTGGTGGCGCGCCTCATCCACGAGAGCGGCCCACGCGGCGCGGCGCCCTTCGTGCCGGTGAACTGCGGCGCCATTCCGGCAGAGCTGATGGAGAGCGAGTTCTTCGGCCACCGCAAGGGCAGCTTCACCGGCGCGGTGAGCGACAAGCAGGGCCTGTTCCAGGCCGCCAATGGCGGTACGCTGTTCCTCGACGAAGTCGCCGACCTGCCGCTGGCCATGCAAGTGAAACTGCTGCGCGCATTGCAGGAAAAAGCCGTGCGCCCCGTGGGTGCGGAGCAGGAAGTGCGGGTTGATGTGCGGGTGCTGAGCGCCACGCACAGAAATCTCGCCGTGGAAGTCGAGCAGGGCCGGTTCCGCAGCGACCTCTTCTACCGCATCAACGTGATCGAGCTGCAGGTGCCGAGTTTGCGAGACCGGGCGGGAGACATCCCGCTGCTCGCGAAGGCGTGTGTACAGCGGCTGGCGCTCGAATACAGCCTGACTGCACCGCGGTTGCACGAGGATGCATTGGCCGCGTTGGCGGACTACCCGTTCCCGGGCAATGTGCGCGAACTCGAAAACGTACTGGAGCGCGCGTTCACGCTCTGCGAAGGCAACGTGATCCGGGCCGACGACCTCCGGCTGCCCCGGATAGATGCAACGCCAGAGGATCCCACCGCAGGGCTGGAGCAGGACTTCGACCCCACAGGCACCGTCTCACTCGAGCGGTTCCTGGAAGACATCGAGCGCAAGGCGCTGATACGCACGCTGGATCTGGAGCGCTGGAACCGCACCGCAGCGGCGCGGCGGCTGGGCATGAGTTTCAGACAGATGCGCTACCGGCTGAAAAAACTCGGCATCGACTGACGCACATCGCGCGCCATATCCGATATGTACTACAGACGCCGATAAGAGCGATCGGTAGCTTTGACCCTGCACGCAAGGACGCGTGCTTTGCCAAGGAAGGCAGGCCCCAAGGACGGGGCGACGGGAAGGGAACTCCCCGACCGCCGGAACACGCCGCCAGGCCTCGTTGTACCAAGGAGGGGAAAACGAGGCATGGCGGTTGTTTTTCCGGGACTCGGCACGAGGCTTGAGGGGCTACGCGCAGGGACGCGCGCTAGTTGCAACACGGGGCTCCAGGGAGGGAGCGCTATGCGCAGGATGCGCGGATTCACGCTCGTCGAATGTCTGGCCGTGATGCTGATCATCGGCATCTTGTTCGGTTTGGGCTTGCCGGCCATGCAGGACTTTTCCTCCCGCACCCGCGCCGACAGCGCGATGTTCCAGTTGCGCGCCCTGCTGGGGCTGGCACGCCAGAGCGCGATCACCCTGCACCGTGACATCACCGTGTGCGGAACACTGGATGGCAAGCGCTGCAGCACCGAGTGGACCTCGCAGCCCGCACTTCTGTTCGCCGACCAGAACCTGAACCGGCAACTCGATGCGAGCGACCGTTTGATCCTGCTCTCCGATCCGGCGCGCATGGCGCGCATCCGCTGGAGAGCCTCGGGCGGGAGACCTTATCTGCGGTATCGCCCCGACGGCGGAGTGCGGGAGTTCGGGCACTTCCTGTATTGCCCTGAGGACGGAAACCTGCGCTTTGCGCGTCAACTGGTGGTGAGTGCCACCGGCAGGCCGCGGCAGGCGCTGGATACGGATGGCGACGGCGTGGTGGATAACGGCTCGATGGCCCCGGATTGCCTGCTCTAAGAGCAGGCGCCCGGACTCAGGAACAGCTACCGGTCTGTGTGCGCTTTACCGATGGTTTGCCGGTAGGAGAAATACTCACCAAACGCTCCTGCTTGCCCACCGTGGGGGTGGCCCGGCAGACCAAGAAGGCTTCGTCGCTGCCGCCCGCTCGAATTCCCGAGGGCGGCATATCGATAGTGGTCGTCAGGCTCGAGGATAGCGCGGCGTTCTTGTGCAGCACGCTGATATTTCCGCCCAAGGCAGC